>JAFTQJ010000038.1 GCA_017462785.1 Oscillospiraceae bacterium
AGGGGTCAAGGGGACGGAGTCCCCTTGTCGCTCACCGCAGTGTGCGAAATCTCCTAATACCGTCGCTTTTTTAAGGGGTGAATCTTTCAAACAGTCCGGTGGACTGTTTGAAAGAGAGGGGGAGTTTTTTGCAAAAAACTCCCCCTTACTGTTCGTTATGCTTATCTTTCCTTTCTGCGAATGCAGAAACAAAATGGATTTTCAACAAGGTGAATCCCCTGATGCTTTTGAGGGCTGCATCGACTGGATACCAGCCCCCTCAATCAGCAAAAGCTTCTCCTCTCTCGTCATCCTCTTGATCCGATACTCCCTCCGCATTGCAGAGATCTTGTCCGGCTGTGCCTCCGCATAGACCAGCACCACCGGCAGACGTGAACGGGTGTATTTTGCCCCCTTGCCGGCGTTGTGGGCTGCAAGGCGTTTTGCGAGGTCGTTTGTCCAGCCGGTGTACAGTGTCCCGTCCGCACATTGTACGATGTAGGTACAGCAGCCCGTCATGCGAATTCCGTTTCGACCGCACAGCCCCTTGCAAGGCTCTCACGGCAGTCCAGCACACGCTGATTCGCACTGCCACGGAAATGCAGCTGGTAGCTCTTCTGTTCCTCAATGAACCGTCCGTCCACAAGATGATCCGTCACTGCAAGCAGTGCCCCGATGCCGTCCTCCTCACGCCTTGCATACAGCTCCTCAAAGGTGTAGCCCGTGTAGGTGATGACATTCAGCCCCATCTCTCTGACTTTCTCGCCCAGATCCGCCAGTGCCGCCGCTTGACAGAATGGTTCACCGCCGGAAAAGGTCACGCCGTCGAGCAGGGGATTGGCTCTGATCTGCTCTGCAAGTGCGTCCGTATCCGTCAGCGTACCGCCCTCAAACGGGTGCGTCTGCGGATTCTGGCACCCCCTGCAATGGTGGGGGCAGCCCTGCACAAAAATCGTAAACCGGATGCCCGGACCGTCTACGATGGAGTCGTTGGCAGTGCCGGAAAGCTGTAAATGCATGGGGATTCCTCCTTACAGAATGTGTTCAAAGGACGAAGTCCTTGCCGGTGCCGGTGCGGAGCACCGGCTTGATCTCCCCCTCCCTTTGGGAGGGGGCAAGGGGTGGGGTAATCTTTGCACAGCTTTCCCAAAGCTGCGTTATCCCTCGCTCTTCACCCCATGCTTGACTCTATCCTCCACCTCACTGCGTTTTGCATTGTTGAAGCGGTCGAGAGTGCCCACGAGATAGCCCGTAATACGGCGGATTCGCTCAAAGCCCACTGTGCCGTGCTCGGACTCCGGTCTGCCGCACTTGGGACACTTGTCGCCGATGATGCCCGTGTAGCCGCATACCGGATCACGGTCAACCGGATGGTTGATGGAACCATAACCGATGCCCGACTCCTTCATGCAGCGGATGACCTTCTCAAATGCGGAAAGGTTCTGCAGCGGGTCGCCGTCCAGCTCCACATAGCTGATATGTCCTGCATTCGTCAGCTCATGGTAGGGAGCCTCAATGCGGATCTTGTCAAATGCACTGATCTGATAGTAAACCGGCACATGGAACGAGTTCGTGTAGTATGCACGGTCGGTCACGCCCGGAATGATGCCGTACTTCTTCTTGTCCATGCCCACGAATCTGCCGGACAGACCCTCCGCCGGTGTTGCCAGCAGTGAGAAGTTCAGACCGCTTGCAGCAGCCTCAGCGTCCAGCCGCTGACGCATTCTGCCGATGATCTGCTGACCCAGCTCACGAGCCTCCTCGCTCTCGCCGTGGTGCACGCCGATCAGGGATTTCAGGGTTTCTGCAAGTCCGATGAAGCCTACGGACAGTGTGCCGTGCTTGAGCACCTCACTCAGATCTTCATCATGGCTCAGGGTTTCAGAATCCATCCAGATGCCCTGACCCATCAGGAACGGATAGTTGCGTACTTTCTTGCTGCACTGGATGCGGAAACGATCCATCAGCTGGTCGATCGCCAGCTCCATCATGGCATCCAGACTCTCATAGAATTTGTTCAGGTCGCCCTTTGCCTTGATCGCAAGACGGGGCAGGTTGATGGATGTAAAGCTCAGGTTGCCTCTGCCGGTGACGATCTCGCGGCTCGGGTCGTAGGTGTTGCCGATGACTCTTGTACGGCAGCCCATGTAGGCGATCTCCGTACGGTAGTCACCCTCCTTGTAGTACTTGAGGTTGTAGGGGGCATCAATGAAGGAGAAGTTCGGGAAAAGCCGCTTTGCAGATACCCTGCATGCCAGCTTGAACAGATCGTAGTTGGGATCCTCCGGATTGTAGTTGATACCCTCCTTGATCTTGAAAATGTGAATGGGGAAGATCGGTGTTTCGCCGTTTCCAAGTCCTGCTTCATTCGCCAGCAGGATGTTTTCAATGACCATTCTGCCCTCCGGCGTTACGTCCGTACCGTAGTTGATGGAGGAGAACGGTGTCTGTGCACCTGCACGGCTGTTCATGGTGTTGAGGTTGTGCACGAGTGCTTCCATTGCCTGATAGGTCGCACGGTTGGTTTCCTTGTAGGCATGCTTTGCGGCAAAGGCAAGCACCTTTTCTGCAAGCTCTGCCGGAATCTCTGCTGCCAGTCTTTCCGCTGCCTTTTCTGCAAAGCCGTTATCATTGGCAAGCACCGGAACAAGACCCTGCTCATCCATTGCCTGCATCAGAGAATCCGCCAGTGCATCGGCATTTTCCAGATCTCCCAGCAGTTCCAGAGCACGGGAGAGATTCTGTCTGTAACGGGACTTGTAGGTCTTGCGGACACCATCCGCCATGGCATAATCAAAGTTGGGAACGCTCTGACCGCCGTGCTGGTCGTTCTGGTTGGACTGGATCGCAATGCAGGCAAGTGCGGAGTAGCTCGAAATATCATTCGGCTCACGCAGGAAGCCATGACCTGTGGAGAATCCGCCCTTGAACAGCTTGATCAGGTCGATCTGACAGCAGGTGGTCGTCAGCGTCAGGAAGTCCAGATCGTGGATGTGGATGTCACCGTTCGCATGTGCCTTGGCATGCTCGGGCTTGAGCACATACATCTCGTAGAATTCCTTTGCAGAAACGCTGCCGTATTTGAGCATCGTACCCATCGCCGTGTCACCGTCAATATTGGCATTCTCACGCTTGATGTCGCTGTCCTTGGCAGAGTGGAATGTCAGCTCATTGAGCACACCCATGAGATTGGTTTTCATCTCTCTTGCCCGTGTACGCTCGTAGCGGTACAGGATGTACGCCTTTGCTGTCTGTGCGTGCCCACGCTCGATCAGCACCTTTTCTACAAGATCCTGAATCTGTTCCACAGTCGGGATCTCATTGGAAGAGCTGTCGAACAGCTCGCAGACCTCCTGTGCAACAGAACGTGCCTCCTCATAGTCCGTGCCGCCGACCGCCTTTGCAGCCTTGAAAATGGCATCAGCGATCTTGTCAGCATCGAACGGAACAACTCTATTATCACGTTTTTTAATTGATGTCGGCATATCTATCAACCTCCACAATATATTGTATTCTTAGCAATCAGCTATCTATTAGTATACAGCATATTTCTCTGTATGTCAAGTGAATTTTGCATCACAAATACGCTTTGTTTTTGTGCAAATTTCACAAAAACGGAGCTTTTTTCCAAATTCAGGGGATGAATTTTGATGCATCACCGCACTAAAACATACGTTCTGAAACACAATATATGGTATGTGGAAAACTCCAAAGAATGTGGAGTATTTTGATATTATCGCTGTATTTCCAAGGAATCCGCTGTGGAAAAATCAAAAAGCCGAAAATCCCTTTCATCACATGTAGGCAGACAGAAATTACCAGAAAAAAGCAAAAAAAGATTGCATCCGACGGAAGAATATGGTATAATGTAGGTATCCATCCGGCAGATGCAGCGGATTGACCCGAACGGTCTGGGAGAAAATGCCGGAGCAGTCAACGCAGACCCCAGTAAAAATGAACGGGAGGAATTGCAATGAAACGAATCGTAATGACCGGAGGACCCTGTGCAGGAAAGACCTCGATCATGGGCACACTGAAGGCAGAGCTGGAAAGCCGTGGCTATAAGGTATTCATCGTGCCGGAATCTGCCACAGAGCTGATCCTCAACGGCATCCACACCGGCAAGCATCTGACGGCAGCGGAATTTCAGGGATTGCTTGTGGAAAAGCAGATTTCCAAGGAAGCGATCTATGAAAAGGCAGCAGCGAAGTACAAGCCGGAAAAGGTCATCATCCTGTACGACCGTGGGCTGATGGACTTCCGTGCCTATGTGACACCGGAGGAAGCGGAGCAGATCATGCGGGTGAACCATCTGACAGTTGAGGAGGCACTGGATCGTTATGATGCCGTGATCCATCTGGTCACAGCTGCGGACGGTGCACCGGAGCACTACCAGTGGAATGATCCCGAGCGTGAAAGCACGGGCAACAATGCAGCAAGGGTCGAAACGCCGGAGGAAGCCATTGCGACCGACCGCCGCACCGCAGCCGCATGGGAGGGACATCCCCATCTGCGGATCTTCCCGAATACTGCGGATTTTCCTGCAAAAGTCAAGGCGGCAGCGGATGAGATCTTCGCTCTGCTCGGATTGCAAGAAAGCGAAAAAGCTTGACATACCGCCCCTTTTATAGTATAATAGAATTCAGAATGGAATACTAAAGGAGGAACGATCCATGTCAATGGAATTCATCAGAAAACTGCCGCTTCCGGAGGAAATCAGAAACGAATTTCCTCTTTCTGAAAAATGCAAAGAGATCAAGGCACAGAGAGATGCCGAGATCGCACGGGTGTTCACCGGTCAGTCCGACCGTCTGATCCTCATCATCGGACCCTGTTCCGCTGATCGTGAGGACTCTGTGATGGACTACATGCACCGCCTTGCAAAGGTGAATGAGCAGGTCAAGCACAAGATCCTCATCATCCCCAGAATCTACACCAACAAGCCCCGTACCAACGGCACGGGCTACAAGGGCATGGTGCACCAGCCCGACCCGACCAAGGCGGAGGATATGCTGGAGGGTCTGATCTCCATCCGCAAGCTGCACACCAGAGCCATCGAAGAAACCGGCTTTACCTGTGCGGATGAGATGCTCTATCCGGAGAATTACCGCTATCTGTCCGATCTTCTGGCATATGTTGCCATCGGTGCAAGAAGCGTGGAAAACCAGCAGCATCGTCTGACGGCAAGCGGAATGGACATTCCGGTCGGCATGAAGAACCCGACCAGCGGCGACCTGTCCGTCATGTTCAATTCGATCTATGCAGCAGAGAGCAGCCACACATTCCTTTACAGAGGCTGGGAAGTACATACCACCGGCAATCCGCTGACCCATGCGATCCTGCGTGGCTATGTGAACAAGCACGGCGAATCCCTGCCGAACTATCACTATGAGGATCTCCTGCTGACCTACTATCATTATGCAGAGAAAGGTCTGCAAAACATGGCAGTGATCGTGGACACCAACCATGCAAACTCCAACAAGTGCTATCTGGAGCAGCCGAGAATCATCAATGAAGTACTGCACAGCTGCCGCCACAATGCGGAGATCAGGAGCATGGTCAAGGGCTTCATGATCGAGAGCTATCTGGAGGATGGTGCACAGAAGGTCGAGGAAGGCATCTACGGCAAGTCCATCACCGACCCGTGTCTGGGCTGGGAAAAGACCGAGAAGCTGATTTATCATATTGCGGATCTGCTGTAAGCACGGAGATTCAACGGATGAAGAAGAGAAAGCCCATAATCATGTTGGCAGCAGGCATTCTTTTTCTGATTGCAGCTGTCATTTGGATGATTGCAGTAAAAGCATCAGTCAATTGGTACATGATTCCGGCATCCATCGGCGGCTGGCTGATTGGAAGCAGTATTTGTGATCTGTAAAGTAAAAAAGACAAGGCACTCCCAACATCGGGAGTGCCTTTGCTATATCAGAAATCAGATCCCCTTCTCAATCGCCTTGACAGCCTGCATCATGATCGCACATTCCAGACGCTTCTTTTCCATTTCGCAGGAAAGCTCGTGTGCATTGTGAATATCACCGGCATACTGGTAGTTGTTCGCATTACAGCCACCGCTGCAATAGAACTTCGCCCAGCATTCACGGCACTTGGGCTTGTTGTAGATGTGCGTTCCGGCGAACACCTTCTTCATTTCCATGTCGAATGTGCCCTCTTCGAGGTTGCCCATCTTGTATTCCTCCATGCCCACGAACTGGTGGCACGGGTAAATGTCACCATCCGGCGTGATGGCAACATACTCGTTGCCGCAGCCGCAGCCACGCAGACGCTTGATGGCACACGGACCCTGATTGAGATCCAGCATGAAGTGGAAGAAATTGAAGTGCTTGCCAGCCTTGTCATTCTCCAGCAGCCGCTGTGCAAGCTTCTCATACTCTGCGAATACCTGCGGCAGCTCTGCTTCTGTGAGGGCATACGGATCATCCGGATCACCCACAACGGGCTCCACAGAGATCTGGTCGAAGCCTGCTTCGTTCAGATGGAACACATCCTCGGAGAAATCCAGATTGAACTTGGTGAAGGTGCCACGCACATAATAATCCTTGTCCTTGGAACGTGCATCCACCAGCTGCTTGAACTTCGGCAGGATGATGTCATAGCTGCCCTTGCCGTTCGGAGTCACACGGATGCGGTCGTTGACTTCCTTTCTGCCGTCGATGGAAAGCACCACATTGGACATTTCCTTGTTGATGAGGTCAATTTTGTCATCATCCAGCAGCAGACCATTGGTGGTGATGGTGAAGCGGAAATGCTTGCCGTAGTCCTTTTCACGCTCTCTTGCGTACTTGACCACTTCCTTGACCGCATCGAAATTCATCAGCGGTTCGCCGCCGAAGAAGTCCAGCTCAAGATTCTCACGATTGCCGGAGTTTTCCAGCAGGAAGTCGATCGCCAGCTTACCGGTTTCCACGGGCATCAGCTTTCTGCCCGTGCCGAAATCGCCGGTGGAAGCGAAGCAGTAGGTGCAGCGGAGATTGCAGTCATGTGCAATATGCAGGCACATGGCCTTGATGGGGGAGGCAACAGCAAAAGCCGCATACTTCTCGTAATCGTCCACGGAGAACAGGATCTTCTCCTCATACAGGGATTTCAATTCGAGGTAGCATTCCTTCAGCTCCTCTGCATCGTACTTGCCGGAGAGCTTTTCCAGAATTTCCGCAGGACATTCGTCCGCAAACGGGGGCTTTGCATCGTCCAGCAGGTCATAGGTCATCTCGTCCACGATATGCACACCGCCGCTGTTCACGTCCAGCACGATGTACAGACCATTCAATGTAAACTTATGTATCATAGTAATCATCCTTTATCTATAGTTTCTGTGCTTCACACAGTTTCTGCATAAAAAACCGCCCCGCACATGGGATGCAGGACGGTGAAGAAATGCCGAAAGAGCTTATCTCTCGCACTTCTGGTTTGCAACTGTGCAGGAAGTCTTGCAAGCGGACTGGCAGGATGCCTGGCACTTACCGCAGCCGCCCTTCTGTGCGGACTCCTTCAGATTTGCCTTGTTGATTGTCTGAATGTGCTTCATTCGGTTTCCCTCCGTTTCTGTTCGAGCATGCTCGTTTTTTATATTATACCATATTTCCCCGTCAATTGCAAGGGGAAATACTTTTTTTCTTATGTTTTTTGAAAATCCCTTTGATTAGGGAGTGTCAACACGACCTAATACGGCGGCTTCGTGATCTTCCGGTTCACGCCCCTCACACCGCCGCAGATACCTGCAAGCAGGAGGATACCGCACCGGATGCCGATCCGTGAGGAGAGCACCATGCCTGCGTGGACACCGCCGGACAGCAGAATGCCGCAGAGCAGTACACCGCAGAGCAGCCCCGTCCGGATGCCGTGCCGCCTTGCGTGGAATCCTGCACGGCTGCCTGCCATGAACGCACCCAGCCCCCAGAAGCAGTCCGCAGCCAGCATCAGCATGCGTTCCGGAATCTGCATGAAGAGCAGTGCAACGGAGAGCAGGAGCATGCCGGCAGCCGTCCACAGGCATCCGTAAAATACGCCCAGTACCAGCCGGAATACAGAGGATCCCCATAAACTGTCACGCCGCATTGCATCACTCCCATTCAAAAAAGTCTGATGCAGTATATGCGGCGTGTTCTGTGATTATTCCTTCGGAACCTTCGGCTGTGTTCTTGCCTTGAGCTTCTCAGCCTTTTCAGCTTCCTTTGCCTCTCTCAGTGTGACATTCTCCTTGATGGCATCCTGCATCATGCGGATCTTCAGACGGTCGCTGCCGGTTTCCAGCACAACGGTCTTGGTTGCTTCCTCCACACGCAGTACAATGCCCACGATGCCGCCGATGGTGATGACTTCATCGCCGATCTGAAGGCTCTTCTGCATTTCGAGCGTTTCCTTCTCCTGCTTCCGCTGCGGACGGATCATGATGAAGTACAGAGCCGCCAGCAGAATGAGGGGGAGTGCGAATGTGGAAATGAGCATGGAGGCTGTGGAGGGCTGTTCAGCCGCCGCAGCTTCCTCTGCAAATGCAGTCACAGTACCCATTACCGTCATCATGGATGCACCAGTCAGAGCTGCCAGTGCCTTAACAAACTTCTTTTTCATAAATCTGCCTCCTGTATTATTCTTGATTCTGCATATACGCATCCATTGCCTTGGCTGCTGCCTTGCCGGCACCCATTGCAAGAATGACAGTTGCCGCACCTGTGACCGCATCACCGCCGGCGTATACGCCCGTTTTTGTGGTCATCATATCCTCGTTCACGATCAGACAGCCACGCTTGTTGGCTTCGAGTCCCTTGGTGGTCGTGCGGATCAGGGGATTGGGGGATGTGCCGATGGACATGATCACCGTATCCACAGGAAGCTCATATTCCGAACCCTCCACCGGAACGGGGGAGCGTCTGCCGCTTTCGTCCGGCTCGCCCAGCTCCATCTTCTGGCAGACCATTGCACATGCCCTGCCGTTCTCATCGCCGAGGATCTTCACGGGATTGTTGAGCGTCAGGAATTCCACGCCCTCTTCCTTGGCGTGATGCACTTCCTCACGTCTTGCCGGCATTTCTTCCTCGGAACGTCTGTACACGATGTATACATGCTCCGCACCCATTCTCAGTGCACTTCTTGCCGCATCCATTGCCACGTTGCCGCCGCCGACAACTGCAACGGACTTCGACCGCAGCACAGGGGTATCATATTCCTGCTTGTAGCCCTTCATCAGGTTGATTCTGGTGAGGTACTCATTCGCCGAGCAGACACCGACCAGTGCCTCGCCCTCAATGCCCATGAAACGGGGCAGACCTGCACCGGAGCCGACAAAGATGGCTTCATAGCCCTGCTCGAGCAGCTCATCCACGGAAAGCACCTTGCCGATGACCATGTTCGTCATGATGTTCACGCCGAGATCACGCAGCTCCTGCACTTCCTTCTGTACAATGTCCTTGGGCAGACGGAACTCCGGAATGCCGTACATCAGTACGCCGCCGGCAACATGGAACGCCTCAAAAACCGTCACTTCATAGCCCATTCTTGCCAGATCCCCTGCACAGGTCAGACCAGCAGGGCCTGCACCGACAATGGCAGCCTTATGACCGTTGGAAACAGGCTTTTCCACGGCGGAGCCGCCGTTTTTCATATGTGTATCCGATGCAAAGCGTTCAAGTCTGCCAATGCCGACCGGTTCGCCCTTGATGCCACGGACGCACTTGCTTTCGCACTGACGCTCCTGCGGACACACTCTGCCGCAGACCGCCGGCAGACCATTTGTCAGACGAATGGTCCGGTATGCTCCCTCAAAATCGCCCTCAGCGATCTGAGAAATGAACGCCGGAATCCTGACACCGACCGGACAGCCGGATACACATGGCATGTTCTTGCAGTTCAGGCATCTCTGTGCTTCCTCGACCGCCATTTCCGCAGTATAGCCGAGTGTTACTTCCTCAAAATTTCTTGCTCGTACCTTGGGATCCTGTTCGGGGATCGGTACTTTATTCATTGCCATATTCGGCATGCTGTTCACTCCTTCCGAGTATCAAAACATCAAAGAACAGAGTTCTTTGGGGTGTGGGGATCATCACAGCTGATCCGCCTGACGCAGCATCCTGCAAGCCGCTTCACGCTCATGGAATGTACCGTTACGCTTCATCAGCTCATCGAAATCCACCTGATGACCGTCAAAATCCGGTCCCTCGACGCATGCATAGCGGATCTTTCCGCCCACGGTCACACGGCAGCCGCCGCACATGCCCGTGCCATCGACCATGATGGGGTTGAGGGAAACAATGGTCGGGATCTCATACTTTTTCGTCAGCTCGCAGACAAATTTCATCATCGGTACAGGACCAATGGCGATCACTGCATCATACTTCACGCCGGCATCGATCTGTGCCTGCAATGCCTGTGTGACAAAGCCCTGTCTGCCGTAGCTGCCGTCATCCGTGCAGAGAATCAGCTCGGAGCAAGCCGCCTTGAACTCCTCCTCCAGAATGACGATCTCCTTGGAACGGAAGCCTGCAATGACATCCGTCTGCACGCCCTGTGCATGGAGGTATTTTGCCTGCGGATAGGCGATCGCACAGCCCACGCCGCCGCCGATGACGCAGACACGTTTTGCGTTTTCGGGGTATTCGGTCGGCAGACCCAGAGGACCTACCACATCCAGAATGCTGTCGCCCTCGGAGAGGGAATTCAGCTTTTCGGTCGAATAGCCGACGATCTGAAAAATAATGGTGATCGTGCCCTTTTCACGGTCAAAATCCGCAATGGTCAGCGGCACACGCTCGCCGGTTTCATCCACACGGAAAATGATAAACTGCCCCGGCATTGCCTTTGCGGCGATGTAGGGAGCAGAAATTTCCATCAGGGTAACGGAAGGATTGAGTACCTTCTTACGAACGATGGGAAACATATTCTGATTCCTCCGATCTCTCTTTTTTGTACAGCTTTGAAAAGTTGTATTCTCTTTATTATAGCACAAAAAATGCCCCTCGTCAATGGATTTCCGGCATTTCTCAACTGATGACAAAAAACGCCCCCAACGATTGTCGGGGGTTGTATAGTTTTATAGTATGTGATGTTGATTGCTATTTTAATGTCATCCTCTGTCCGTCCGTACTCACGACCGTATCCGGAAAGATCGCCTGCACCATTTCCGTATATTCCGCAGGATTGGAGAGTGCCGGACTGTAATGCGTCAGCCACAAACGGGAGGAGCCGGATTCTTTCGCAAGCTCCGCCGCCTGCGAAAAGACCATATGCCCCTTTTCACGCATTTTCGGGATATAGTCATCATCCCCGTACATCCCCTCACAGACCAGCAGGTCGGAATCCTTTGCAAAATCGACCATCTCCGGAAAATACACCGTGTCCGTCATATAGGTGAGCTTCAGGGGCTTTCTGGCTTCATCCGTCACCATATCCTGTGTGTATTCCATCCCGTTCAGCGTGAGCGTTTCGCCGGCATGGAGCTGTTTCCAGTACTGCACCGGAATGCCGAGAGCCTTTGCTTTCTGCGGATTGAATACGGGCTTGCGGTGGAGTGTGAACGAGTAGCCGAGGCAGTCCATGCGGTGGTGCAGGGGCAGGCTCTGCACCTCAAGACCATTCCATGTGAAGTGGGAGCGTTCGGTGCAGGAAAGCTCACGCACCTCGACACGGAAGGGGAGGATCGGGCAAATGCACGAAAGCTGGTCGATCACATAGCCGATGCCGTCAAAGCCGTATATTGTCAGCGGTTCCGTGCGTCCGCAGTTGCCGATGGACAGCAGAAGCCCCGGCAGTCCGGAAATATGGTCGGCGTGGGTGTGCGTGATGAACAGGGCATCAAGCCGGCTTAATTTGCAGCCCTCTTTGGCAAGCGTGATCTGCGTGCCCTCACCGCAGTCGATGAGTGCCGCTTTTCCGCCGAATTCCAGCCAGAAACAGGTCAGCCAGCGGTCGGGAAGCGGGAGCATTCCTCCAGTTCCGGCGAGGCATACGTCTATCATAGTTCTTTCCTTTCTTGGATTATTGGTTCAGGCATCTGTGTTTCAGCACAGCCAGATCAAACGCATCCACAATGCCGTCATTGGTCAGGTCGGCAAGTGCATAATTCCGTTCTGCCAGAGGATCCTGACCCAGCAGATATTTCTGGAGCATCACGGCATCCGTCACACCGATCCGCCCGTTCAGATTGACATCACCGGTCTGCGGTTCTTCGAGTGTCACAAAAGGAATCTTCTTTTCCTCTGCATAGGCTTCCGCCGTACTTCCGGCATAGCCGCAGATGGTCAGCGTATCGGATCCCGTTCCCTCCAGACAGTCCCGCACAGGGAACTCCATGTCAGGATTGAGCACCACGAGTTTTTCCAGAGCCGTACAATTCCGGAACGCATAATCTCCGATCTGTGTCACGGAATTCGGAAGCTCTGCGGCAGTCAGTGCCGTGCAGCCCTCAAATGCCCGTTCATTGATCCACAGAAGCCCCTCCGGAAATGTCACAGTTTCAAGTGCAGTGCAGTTCTGGAATGCCTTTGTTCCAATTCTTTTGATCTGTGCCGGAATATGGGCGGTGGTGAGATTTTTGCATTCATAGAATCCTCTTTCGGGGATATAACCTACATTCTGCGGATACACTGTTTCATCCAGAAACGGCATATACCCCTGCATGAATGCACCCGTTCCGATTGCAGTCACATCATCACTGAATTCTGCCCGTTCAACGTGCATGTGATGGAATGCAAAATCACCAATTTCAGTAATGCCGTCCTCAACAATGATCGTTTTGGCACTGTTCCATTCCTGATAGAGAATGTATTCTGTCTTAGAATATTCCTCATCTTCACCGCCCTCCAGATACATCACCATATCGGGGATGGAGCACCAGCGGTACGCCGCATCTGCCGGAGCAAAGAGAACAGATCCGTCCTCATACACCGTATACCGGATATTTCCCTCCTGCTTTTCAAAGAGGATGTTTTCGTTTTCCTCCGCAGATACAGCCATTCCGGACATGGAAATACACATTGCCGCACAGAGCATTGCGATCAGTTTTTTCATCAGTATTCCTCCTTTGAAAGATAAGCTCCTGCTTATATAACAACGAAAGTCCAGAAATATTGGAATTTTTTTGCAAAAAGCTGCCGTCATTTCTGACAGCAGCTCTGCGATCAATCAACGATCAGGGAAGTACCAGTCATCTCCTTGGGCTGTTCCAGACCGAGGAGCTTCAGGATGGTCGGGGAGAGGTCAGCCAGAACGCCGCCCTCACGCAGCTTGCAGTCGCCTGCACCTACCACGATGAACGGAACGGGGTTGGTGGTGTGTGCGGTGAATGCACTGCCGTCCGGCTCATACATCTTGTCTGCATTGCCGTGGTCAGCAGTGATCAGAGCCGCACCGCCCTTTGCCAGAATCGCATCCACCATTCTGCCAACGCAGGTATCCACAGCCTCAACCGCTGCAACTGCTGCATCAAAAATACCGGTATGACCTACCATGTCGCAGTTTGCATAGTTCAGGATGATGACATCATACTTGTCGGACTCGATTGCCTCCACAACTGCGTCAGTTACCTCATACGCACTCATTTCCGGCTTCATATCGAAGGTTTCTACATCGGGGGACTTGATGAGGATTCTGTCCTCGCCCTCGAACTGTTTCTCTTCGCCGCCGTTGAAGAAGAATGTCACATGTGCATACTTCTGTGTTTCTGCAATTCTCAGCTGTGTCTTGCCGCACTTGCTCAGGTACTCGCCAAGTGTCATGGTCAGAGCCTCGGGCGGGAATGCAACGGATACATTCGGCATGGTTGCATCATACTGTGCCATGCAAACAAAATGCAGCGGGAAGAAGCCATTCTTTCTCTCAAAACCGGTGAATGCTTCATCCACAAATGCTCTTGTGATCTGTCTTGCACGGTCGGGGCGGAAGTTGAAGAATACCACGCTGTCGTCAGCTGCGATCTTTGCACCGCCGTCCACTACGGTCGGGAGCATGAATTCGTCAGTCACTTCATTTGCATAGGAATCCTTGATTGCCTGTACGGGGCAGCATGCGGAAACGCCCTCGCCGTATACCATAGCGGCATAAGCCTTTTCTACACGATCCCATGCATTATCTCTGTCCATTGCGTAGAATCTGCCCATCACGGTAGCAACCTTGCCCACGCCGATCTCATTCATCTTAGCCACAGCTTCAGCCATGAAATCCGCTGCGGAGGACGGAGGAACGTCACGACCGTCGAGGAATGCATGTACATATACCTTGTCCAGACCGTTCTTCTTTGCCATTTCGCAAAGACCGTAGAGATGCTCCATATGGCTGTGTACGCCGCCGGGGGAGAGCAGACCCATCAGGTGCAGTGCGGATCCCTTAGCCTTGCAGTTTTCCATAGCGTCCACGAGTGCCTTGTTCTCGAAGAAATCGCCGTCCTTGATGGACTTGGAGATCTTCACCAGCATCTGGTAAACGATTCTGCCTGCACCGATGTTGGTGTGACCAACCTCGGAGTTGCCCATCTGCCCATCCGGCAGACCAACGTCAAGTCCGCTTGCACCGATGATGGTGTTCGGACCCTGCATGTATTTGTCGAGGTTCGGAGTCTTTGCAGCGACAATGGCATTGCCGTAATCACTTGCGTTATAGCCGAAACCATCCATAATAATCAGTGCGACTGGTTTTTTGCTCATAGTAATTAACCCTTTCTTTTCTTATTTTTATTGATCAGCCCTGCATGAATACAAAGCCTGTTTCTTTATTGATGATCGTAATCTTATTCGGTACATGGGCACAGCAGTATTGATCCGCACATTCATACACATAGACCGTACTGCCGGCAGCCTGTTCCGGATCAAACTGATCCATGTGATTGGCATAGGTCAGCAGGTATTCTTCCATCGTGCAGGAATCGACTTCCTTGATGATGCATGCTGCTTCATAATCCTGTGCATGCTCGAAGTCCGTATAGAACCCCACATATCCGCCGCCCTGTGTCTGGTTGAAGGGCGGATAGAAGCCCTGTGTGTAGCCGGTTGCATTCATCGGAATGTAGTCCGGGAAGGAATCGTAACGGGAGGTAAAACCGTAGCTTGCAATGTGGAAGAATTTCTGCACGGGATAGTAAAGCTTGAGATTCACATTCAGCGTATATGCCGGAAGCAGCAGAAGAATCGCCAGAATATAGATGACAAGGTGTCTTTTGGGGGACGCATCGTGTTTTTCGTAGTATTTCTGTGCACAGCTGATGACGATCAGACCGACCACAGCCGCAAATGCCAGCCATCCTGCATATCTTGCGAGGATCGTGCCAATGATAGCCGCAATCAGGAAGAGGATGCAGAATAATTTATCATTGCTTCTTAAAGGTCTTGTTTTTTCCGACTCCATAGAATGTCACCTCTCTGCATTTGCCGGATTTTTAAAAAGAGGGGACACCGGGACGGCATCCCCTTAACAGTATTTGCTTTCAATAGCGATTGCCCGTTTGGCGAAGCCATAAGGGCAATGCGGTTTGCAGACTTACAACGCAAGCAATGTACTTTTGTTTCCGAAAGACTCACCCATGCGTCTGCCAGCGGGGGCTCCCCGTGGACACCGGGACGGCATCCCCTTAACAGTATTTGCTTTCAGTAGCAATTGTCGACTTTGGGAAGTCGTGCCGACCTTTGCGGTGAAGCCGCAATGGGAGGCAGCACATCAGCGGCGACCCGCCGCCGGCATCCCCTTTTGGAAATTCAGTTCAATCAGCCGTTGATTGCAGCCTGTACGATGGTATTGAAATCAGCAGCCTTCAGGGAAGCACCGCCGATCAGACCGCCGTCGATGTTGGGCTTTGCCAGCAGCTCAGCAGCATTTGCAGCGTTCATAGAACCGCCGTACTGGATGGTCACAGCGTCAGCAGTTGCCTGATCGTAGAGCTTAGCGAGCTGTGCACGGATGAATGCACAAACCTCTTCAGCCTGATCCGGTGTTGCAGTCAGACCAGTACCGATTGCCCAAACCGGCTCATATGCGATCACAGTGTTCTTTACCTGCTCAGCAGTCAGGGACCACAGATCGAGCTTGATCTGGCGAGCGATCACTTCTTCAGTGATATTGCACTCACGCTCCCACTTCAGTTCGCCTACGCAAACGATGGGCTTCAGACCAGCTTCCAGAGCTGCAACAGTTCTCTTGTTGACTGTTTCGTCAGTTTCACCGAAATACTGTCTTCTCTCGGAGTGACCGATGACTACATACTCAACGCCCAGCTCAACGAGCATGTCAGCGGAGATCTCGCCTGTGTATGCACCGGACTTTGCAAAGTGTACATTCTCAGCACCGATCTTTACATTGGAACCAGCAGTTACATTCATAGCAGTTTCGAGGTTTGTGAACGGTACGCAAGCGATTACCTCTACATTGCCCTCTGCATTTGCTACGAGGGGCTTGATTGCTTCGAGCAGAGCCTTAGCTTCTACTCTGGTATTGTTCATCTTCCAGTTGCCGGCAATGATTGCCTTTCTTGTTGCCTTGTTCATAGTAAATTCTCCTTAAAAAATATAATAATCAAATGGATTATAGGTCTTCCGCAGATAAATACATACTGCTGCCGAAAGTAAAATCAACAGCAAAATAATAAGAATCGCAAGAATCCATTTATGTTTCTTTTTCATCACAGCAGCCCTCAGGATTTACAATTACGAAACTATGCCGCAAATTGTAATAACGCCCATCAGGATCATCAAAATGCCGAAGAACAGCATGGAAACACCCGATGCCTTACTCCACGGTTGATCGGGATGAAAAACTTTTGCCGATTCGGGCTTTTTCCTGTAGCAGTAAATTTCAGTTTTTCCGTTACGGACAGCACAGTCCTGCACAAAGCTTGTGTAGCGTTCCCCGTGATAAGTGTATGCCACCTTACAAATGTGCACACGCTTCATGTAGCCTTCATGGTCAACAATGGATGTGCCTTTTTTGACTTTGTGTGATATTTGAAATGCTTCAGGAATGCCATGCCACAGATCCTCCGTATCTTCTTCCACGACATCCGCCGTGACCTTTGCCCAGAAGATCGGGGAGGGAGGATTGTTCAGCGGCTTGCCGCACAGAGAACGGATGCCCCTGCTCAACGTCCAGTAGATCAACCAGAGCAAAAACGCTGCCAGAAGGACGGTAAAAATAAGCGTTCCCAGATCCATTGTGGTATGTGTGTGGCCGAATGTGAAATCAAATGTCATTCCTTGCTGTCCTCATCCTTGCAGCAGCCCTCATTATTCTCAATGTTATTATAGCTGCCGATGGTCATACCCTTTTTAATGGGGGATGCCAGAAAACCAATGATAATTCCCAGCAGTGTACCCAGCGTGAATGCCAGATAGATCGGGGAATTTTCATTCTGCTTGATCTTTTCAATGAGATTGATGGTGAAACCTCCGTATAGCACAAGAAGGGCGAATAGGAACTATCCGCCCTGTACTTGCATAAAACTTATGCCTTGTCAGCGATTACAGCTACGCCCGGCAGAACCTTACCCTCAAGGTATTCCAGAGAAGCACCGCCGCCAGTGGAGATGTGGCTCATCTTGTCAGCGAAGCCGAGCTGCATAACAGCTGCTGCGGAGTCGCCGCCGCCGATGATAGTGGTTGCATCTGTTTCAGCCAGAGCCTTAGCAACTGCGATAGTGCCCTTTGCCAGAGTCGGGTTCTCGAATACGCCCATCGGACCATTCCATACAACAGTCTTTGCGGACTTTACAGCCTCAGCAAAGAGTTCCTGTGTCTTTGTGCCGATGTCCAGACCCATCTTGTCAGCCGGAATTGCATTGGAGGGAACAACCTCTACAGCGATCTCAGCGTCGATCGGATTCGGGAACTCTGCTGCAATTGTGGTATCAACAGGGAGCAGGATCTTCTTGCCGAGGGACTCAGCCTTAGCGAGCATCTCCTTGCAGTAGTCGATCTTCTCATCGTCAACCAGAGAAGTACCGATGGAACCGCCCTGTGCCTTGATGAATGTATAAGCCATACCGCCGCCGATGATGAGGGTATCGCACTTTTCAAGCAGGTTGGAGATAACGTTCAGCTTGTCAGCAACCTTTGCACCGCCGAGGATGGCAACGAACGGACGCTCCGGAACCTCTACTGCATTACCGAGGTACTGGATCTCCTTCTGCATCAGGTAGCCAACTGCTGTTTCCTTTACGAACTTTGTCACGCCTGCTGTGGAAGCATGTGCTCTGTGAGCAGAACCGAAAGCGTCCATTACGAATGCTTCGCCGTCAACCAGATCAGCCAGCTCCTTGGAGAACTCTTCGCCGTTCTTGGTTTCCTCTGCACCACGGAATCTTGTGTTCTGGAGCAGTACAACTTCGCCTTCGCCCATAGCTGCAACAGCTGCCTTTGCATTCTCACCAACTACAGTATCATCGTTTGCGAAAACAACCTTTGCCGGAGCGAGTACTTCAGCCAGACGAGCAGCAACAGGAGCGAGGGAGAACTTCTCCTCCGGACCATTCTTCGGCTTGCCGAGGTGGGAGCAGAGTACAACCTTTGCACCGTTCTCCAGCAGCTTCTTGATGGTCGGCAGAGCAGCCTGGATTCTGTTATCGTTTGTGATCACGCCGTCCTTGAGCGGAACGTTGAAATCGCAGCGGACGAGAACCTTCTTGCCCTTTACCTGAATATCTTCTACAGTTACCTTGTTCAAACCTGCCATTGTCATGACATCCTTTCAGATTAAATTTTTGCCCTTTTCGGGACTTCTGGAATGTATCGGTAAATTCGTACCGTTACAACACATATATTATACAACATTTTTTTCGTTTCTGCAAGTGAATTTTCGGAAATTTTTTTGTTTTTTCATCGGATTGTCCATCTGTAGAAAATGCTGTTTACAAAATTAATAAAATTGGTGATTCCTCACAAAACAAGATTGACAAAATATGCTTTTTATGGTATAATGAAAGTGCAGATTGGTAAAAAAGGGGGAGTTTCTCTGAATTTCACCACTCCGCTCCGTGGGGAGCAGCCCTCAGATCCGCCAAAGGATTTCATCCTTTGAATCCGATAAAAGTATTCTATGAGTGTACGCCCAAAAGGAGGAAACGCCATGAAACAAATGACCGCAATGATGACCACAGCAGCACTCTGTCTCGGAATCTGTTCACTGCCGGCAGAAGCTGAAGCCGAAAAGAATTTTCGACAGGACTTTTTCCCCGATGGATTTACCCAAGCACCCTCCGTCCACCACATCCTGCTGGATAATAACGAGGAAAGCTTCTGGATTCAGCCGACCTTTGCCAATTCACAGGAGGTCTATGATTTCCGGATTGCATGGCAGGATGATGGGGCAATGTGTGAGGCATACGGTCTGGAGTACATGAGTCTCGTGATGCAGATCGACTACAGGATCGATGACGGCGAATGGCAGTACGATGCCGCATGGGATGAGGAAATCTACGGCTGTGATTTTGTCAACGGTATCTGCTGGCCCTCTGCCGGCAATTGGCTCTGCGACAATGATACCGTGCTTGGCGGCGGGGATGAAAACATGACCGACTATGAGAATATCAAGGACGCACTTGTCTGGGTCTACAATGACTATTACGGATATGACCACCCGAATTTCGATGACGAAAACCACACTGTTACCTTCCGTGCAAGATACATGCTCCAGTATACCGATGCGGAAACCTACGAAACACAGGCGTTTTTCAGCGATTGGTCGGAGGAACAGTCCATCGGCAAGGACAGCAATCAGGGCGAGCTGACTGCCCCGACGGCACTTCCTGCACCTCAGATTTCGAACCTTCAGGTACTGACGGAAGAGGCGGGCAATTATTACATGACCTTCGAGCTGTTCTATCCGATTGAGATGGCGTATGCGGATTATTATTACTATAATATGAACAGCTGGTTTTTTGACTGGCAGGGCACGGTCGGCGTTCTGTACGCTGAAATCAACATCAACAACACCGGCTGGCAGGAGGTGGCAGTGATCAACGGACAATGGTGCACGGGCGGTACGAGAGTGATTGATTCCGAAGACACGGACGGCATCCCCTTCACCGATTATGACTACATCCAGCTGCGTGTCAGACAGCGCTACAGCGAGCCGCTGACCAACAGCTATTCCAATATTATTTCCATCAATTCCATCGAACTGCGGCTTGGTGATGTCAATGCCGATGGCAGAGTGGACGCAATGGATGCCGCAGCAATCCTGACCGCCTCGGCGGCAGTCGGTTCCGGCAGTGCGAGCGGTCTGACAGCGGAACAGGAGGCTGTCGCAAAGGTGCTTGGCGGCGAAACCTTCAGTGCAACGGATGCTGCAATGGTTCTAACCTATGCGGCGGCTGTCGGTGCGGATTATGAAGGCACATTGGAAGAATATATTGCAGAGCAATAAGGAGGACACCCCATGAACATTCCAAACGATCCCGCCATTCTGGTAAGCTATCTCAATACCCAGCTGCGTGACTTTTACCCGAGTTTAGAGGAATTCTGCAAGACCAATGACTGCGATATGCAGGAGATCATTGACAAGCTTGCAAGAATCGGGTATGTGTATGATGCGGGGCAGAATCGGTTTAAGTAAGATGAAAAACACAGCTATGGTGCAAATCTCCGTCATCATCCCCGCCCACAACGAGGAACGCTATGTGGCACGGTGCATCAGTTCCATCCGGAAAGCCGCTGCAAGATACGGCGGTGACGTTGAAATCATCGTGGTCTGCAACCGCTGCACGGACGCAACGGAACAAATCGCCAAGGCAAACGGTGCAAGAGTCGTGCATGACGAAACACGCTGCATCGCAAGCGTCCGCAATGCCGGTATCAGGGCGGCAAGGGGAAACATCATCGTCACCATCGACTGCGACAACTGCATGACGGAAGGAACTCTCTCCGAAATTACAAAGCTGCTTGACAGCGGTAAATACATCGGCGGCGGTGCCCCCATCCGCTTTGAACGCTATTCCTTTCCGCTTTGGTGCAATGACATCATGTGCCGTGTGATGTTCCGAATCACGGGGCTGTACTGCGGCATTTTCTGGGCGGAGAAGCGGACATTTGAAGCCGTGGGAGGATTCGTCGAGAGAAAAGCGATGGAGGATGCAGCAACAGCAAAACGCATCCGCAAGTACGGAAAAACGCAGGGAAAACGCTACACCGTACTGCGGCAGAATCACTTGATCAATTCAACCAGAAAGTTTGATGCACATGGCGACTGGCTCTATTTCCGATTGATGTTCCAAAATGCCGGCACGTTTCTGAAAGCCGCATTCGGTGATACCGAGGGCGTGGACAAGCTGCTTGATGAATTATTCTATGATTACAATGATAAACATTGAGTATGGCTCACAACTTTTTTCAAAAACCAATTGACAAACGACAAAAAATATGCTACAATACAATATAGCGTACTAAAGCGATACAGCTTACGCACACGACCGCTTTCCGCAGCTGCGGAAAGACAGCCCATACGGACAGGCGGGTCGGATTGCCGA
>JAFTQJ010000039.1 GCA_017462785.1 Oscillospiraceae bacterium
CAGAACGATGGCGGACAGATGCGGTCTGAAGCTGGTGGATGTCCTGCAGGAGCTTCCGCAGAAGTAATACTATCAGAAATGTCCGCTTCACAGCGGACATGGAGTCTGTTGAAAAACCACTCTTTTGAAACCGAAGGCAAGGACAAAAGTTTTTGATCGACCTTTTTTCAAAAAGGTCGTGGGGTCAAGGGGCGAAGCCCCTTGTCGCTCACCGCAGTGAGCGAAATCTCCTAATGCCGTCGCTTTTTTCAGGGGTGAATCTTTCAATCAGTCCGGTGGACTGTTTGAAAGAGAGGGGGAGTTTTTTGCAAAAAACTCCCCCTTACTTTTCGCCTTACCGATCTTTCCTTTCTGCGAATGCAGAAACAAAATGACTTTTTCGACAAGCCGGCTGTCCGCTTCACAGCGGACATTTCTATACCCGAAGTAAAATGCACTCATTATATCATATACTGCGAAAAAAACCTTGTATTTTCTTCATGTTTCACATCATTCCACTTGATTTTCTTTGGAAAATATGGTATTCTTTGTATGAGAGGCTGTTTCCGACAGGGAACAGAAATCACAAGGAGGAATGGTTATGAACAAAATGAAGCTCTGTGCGGCTATGACCGCCGGAATCCTGCTGAGTACGGGCATTCCGGTATCCGCAGCCGCAGAGGATGTGAAAATGAGTGCAGTGTCGCTGCGTGGCGATGCTGACCTCAACGAAAATGTCGGCGTGACCGACGTGGTGAAGCTCAGCCGCTACCTGCTGCAAGCGGACAGCAAGGTGTCCATCAATGCCGATCTCACCGGAGAGGGCACGATCGATGCCTTCGACCTCGCCCTGCTCAAAGCAATGCTGCTGGGCAATTACACGCCCGAGGATTTCACCGGACTTGTCATCAACGAGGTCTGTGCATCCAACCAGAAATGCTGGTCGGATGCCGACGGCAGGGAGCCGGACTGGGTGGAGATCCATAATTCCGGCAAAACGGACGTAAACCTCAGCGGATATGGACTTGCGGACGGCAAGAAAAATCTGTTCAAGTATGTGTTCCCCGAGGGCACCGTGATTCCGGCAGGCGGCTATCTCATGGTCTGCTGTGATGACGGTCTGACCAGCATCGACCCTGCGGAGCACCATGCTCCCTTCAAGCTCAGTGCATCCGGCGAAACGCTCTACCTCACCCATCCGGTCTACGGTACACTGGATGTCGTGGAAGTGCCGGCGGCAAAGACCGATATTACGTTCGGCAGATATGAAAATGCAGTTGGCGGCTTCAGTTCACTCACCCCCACCCCCGGTGCATCCAACAGCACGGCGGAGAGGGTCGTGATCGTGGATGCCCCCGTATTTTCGGCAGAAAGCGGCTTCTATGATGCGGAATTCCAGCTCGATGTGACCGCCGCCGAGGGCTGTACGCTCTACTATACCACGGACGGCACCGACCCACGCACCTCCGCAGCCGCAAAGCTCTATGACGGTGCGATCCGGATCTACAACAATACCTCCGACCCGAACAAATATAGCTCCGGCTATGACATCACCCTTTCTTCGGATGCCAACCCCAGCTTCAATGTGGACAAGGGTCAGATGATTCGTGCTGTCTGCATGGATGCGGAGGGCAATTTCAGCGATGTTGTCACAAAGAGCTATTTTGTGGGCAAAACCGCTGCCTACTATCAGGATATGAAGGTCGTTTCCATTGTCACCGATCCGGCGAACCTCTTCGGTGATGACAAGGGCATCTATGTGGTCGGCAATACCTATTACGAATGGCGTAACAGTCCTCAGTTTGACCCGACCCTTGAGGAATGGGCAGTGGACAACCCCACCAATTACAACCAGAGTGGAAAGGAATGGGAGCGTCCGGCAGAGGTGCAGGTCTTTGAACAGGGAGCACTTGCCTATGAAGGCAGCGTGGGCATCCGCATTGCCGGCAACGCCACACGCAGCCACCAGCAGAAGAGCATCCGTCTGTATGCAAGAAGCGAGTACGGCAGCTCTAAAATGAAGTATGAATTTTTCGAGGGTCTGACCGATGCGTCCGGCAATCCGATCACCGAGTTCGACAAGGTGACCATCCGTAACCACGGCAATGACGTGAATGATGCCTGCATGCGTGATGAGATCGTACAGGATCTTGCAGCCAATATGGATCTTGCAGTACAGGCAGGGGAGCAGTGCATCCTCTTCATTGACGGCGAATTTTGGGGCTTCTACTCCCTCAAGGAACGTCTTGAGGACAATTATGTGGAATCCCACTACGGCATTGACAAGGACAATGTGACTACCATCAAGAACGGCGAGGTCGAGGGTGATGCCGCTGTCGGGCAGTCCTATGCGGACTTCTATGAATGGGCAATGGCAGCGGATATGACGGATTCGGCAAACTACCAGCGTGCCTGCGATACCATCGACATGCAGAGCCTGATGGACTATATCACGCTGGAAACCTATGTCTGCAATTATGACTGGTGCAATTCCGAGTGGACTAACAACTGGCAGATATGGAGAGCCAACACAGCCGTGGAGGGCAATGCATACGGTGACGGAAAATGGCGTTTCATGGTCTATGATACCGAGTATTCCGCCGGTCTGTACGGCGATGCAGGAACGCAGTTCACCTATGACCAGCTGGGCAATCTGAACCGCCAGAAAAACTGGACGAATCTCGGCATGCTGTTCTACAAGCTCATGGAGAACGAGGGCTTCCGGACTGCATTTGCAGAAAATTACCGCTGGCATGCGGAAAATACCTTTGATTATGAAACCAATGTCAAGCCCCTGATCGACCATTATGCCTCCACGCAGAAGGAAGCTGCATGCATCACCTGGAAGCGTTTTCTCGGCAGCTGGGGTGACCGTCTTGCAAGTAATTATGATGCCAGCGTGCAGACTGTCCACCAGTTCTATCAGAATCGTGGACGCTATGCTTTGCAGTATCTGGATGCCCTGCTGGGCAAGGATATTTCCGTTCCGGACGGAAGTGAGATCGTTGCAGAAAAGGATCTCTGGAAGCTGTACATCGACAACAGCGGCGGTTTTGGCACAATGACGGCGAACGATACCAATGACCTGACTGTAGTGACAACGGAGGTAGGCACAAATCACTGGTGCGTGCAGGCACAGTACAGCCCTGTGACCGTGCAGGCAGGCAAGCGTTACCAGCTGACCTATACGCTCCGCAGCGACGGAAACGGCAAAGTGGCGGCATTCCTCCAGCGTAATGCAGAACCGT
Source organism: Oscillospiraceae bacterium (assembly GCA_017462785.1). GTDB lineage: Bacteria > Bacillota > Clostridia > Oscillospirales > Ruminococcaceae > UBA3855. The sequence continues at coordinate 3,228 of JAFTQJ010000039.1, forward strand.
ATGATACTTTCACATGGCAGCAGCACAGTGTCGGCACCTCTGAGCAGACCTATACGCAGACCTTTACTGCCAAGGAGGATTGTACCTTCATGAAGCTTGGCTTCGACTGCGGCTTCAATACGGGTACGTTCTATATTACAGATGTATCGTTGATTTGTCTTGGATAATAAAGAAGAGTGCTTTCCAAAAAACGGAAAGCACTCTTCAGTCTGTCGAAAAACCTTGTTAGGTTCAAAGGACGAAGTCCTTTGGCGGGTTGAGGGTACGCAGTACCCTCGCAATATAGCCCCTCCCCCTTTGGGGAAGGGGTTGGGGTGGGGGCAATCTTTGGGGTTCTAACCCCCAAAAAAGACTTTTTTGACAAGCTGAAGAGTGCTTTCCAAAAAACGGAAAGCACTCTTTGTTTTAAAGTATTCCCATTGCCCGAAGCACCGTCATTGCCAGCAGTGCAATGCAGGCGATCAGCATCAGAGGGGAGGTCAGACAGTGTTTCATGACCTGTCCCGTGCTCATTCCGCTGGAGCCTTTCTCGAAACGGAACAGCTGCCCATGATTGACAAGCTCAATGATGAGCAGGATGATGCCGAGTCCCATCAGCACCATCACCACCAGAGCTGAAAGCATGATGACTGCGATGTTTCCTGCATGCTCCGCCATGTAGGTCATCATTTCCGCTTCTTCCAGTTCCAGCATCTTGTAGGGATCCAGATCCCCGATGAACAGCGATTGGAACGCACCGATCGAATTCATCAGCACATGCAGCAGGAACGGTGCAAGGACCGTTCTGGTTTTCAGGTAGAGCATCGCCGCACAGAAGCCCATGACCGCCGTGTAGATCGTCTGGTCGAAATTTGTGTGCCAAAGTCCGAACACAATGCCGCACATCAGTGCCGCCGGCAGTTCGCCGCCGTGCTCCATGCTCCGCAGGATCGTGCCACGGAACATCAGCTCCTCAAAAATCGGGGCGTAGATCACCATTGCAATGATATTCGTCAGCATCGAAAGCCATGAGGGATCCGCTGCAAAGCTCTGTGCCGTCAGTTCAAGCCCCGTCAGCGACTGGAACAGCAGCCAGAACATGCGGCTGATGTAGCTGCCCGCATACGTCACACCAAGGCAGATGATCACCCACCGCAGCATGGTTTTGGTCGGAACAGCGGGCTTTTTGATGCAGTCACGCAGCCGCTGACCGGTCTTTTTGCCGCAGGTAAGCCAGAAAATGCCAAGCAGGATCGGTACGGTGAACGGGTATTGCAGCGTGTAGGCAAGCAGGTTGAACAGATCACTCAGGAAACCCTCATTGATGTCCCCGAATGATTTCATAACAACAGCCAGCACTGCCGCACTGCCGTACACCAGCACATAGAACAGTATCAGTATCAGTCCGCTTGCATTCGCTCCGCAGCGAAGTTTTGCCTTGATTTCTCCGAGATCCGCCGGAACGGTTGTGGTGTTCGTTTCCATTGTTTTCCTCCTATTTTTGGCTCCAAACCTCTCCCCATTGATTCTATTATAACATATAATCCATTATCTGTCGATACTATTGTAACATTTGTGTCACAATATACAATCTGGAAACAAAAACCGTTCTTTTCTTTGTGCAATTCACATTAATTTTACAAAATCGTGAAACTGCACAAATCCTGAAAAAATAATTTGTCATCCCAAAAACAGTGCCAGCACTAAAATTTACATCCGGTTTATTGACAGAAATTGAAGAAAATGGTATAATATAAAGTAAGATTCGCAATATATTGCGAATAACACGCCGCAGAAAGTATGCAAACCGTACTTTGTACACTGCATAGCGGCGGAAAATAAGGATGAATGGAGGTATCAGCAAACATCAGAATGTGCCAACCAATACCGAAAGGAGGAAAGAGTGCCGGGGCACACGGCACGGGTTTTATGAAAACACAGAAAACCACAAAGCTGAAAAAAAGCTTGGCAACGAGATTCCTGAGCTTCTTTTTAGCACTCATGGTTGTCGTAATGTGTCTGCCGTTCACAGAACTGAAAAGTGCAAATGCGTTTTTCTGGGGCTGGGGATTCGGCGGTTACGGCGGCTTTGGCGGAATGTGGGGTCCGAATGTACTGACCAATGCAACTGTGCAGTTCAAGGATGCAGAAACTTCACAGATCATTGACGAAGTGGATTCCGGAGTCCCGTTCAAGCTGGTGATCACCATCAGCGGCAACAACGTATACCAGAACTGGGGAAGCAACTCCACCACCTATCGTGTGGAGGTGACGGATGACCTGTTCCTGCTGACCGATTTCAGAAACAACGGTTTCAAGGACAACGCAAAATCCAATGGCTTCACCATCCACTACGACGCTAAAACAGGCAAGCGTTACATTGACTTCAAGATCGCAAACGGTGCAACCAAGACGATCACACTCAATGCAATGTTTGCAAACGGCGTTACAGAGGACGGACACAAAACGACGGTCAAGGTCGTTTCCGTTTCCAACAACAGCTCCGTCAGCGGAACGATCACTGCAAATGCAGAGTTCAAGTGGACGGACAACAAGACCCAGAATTTTGTGGAGCTGACCACTGTGGATTTCTCATCCGGCAGTGTTGAATATGTTCTCTCCGCACAGCCTGCCTATGCAAATGACGGCGTGGGCGATGTCTGGGCAACTGAGCTGAATTTCACCGATACTGTTACTCTGCCCAGCGGCATGACCTTTGAGAGTGCACCTACTCTTGAAGTTGATGGCAAGCAGTACACAGGTACAGTATCCGCTGACAAGACTTCAGCTGCCTTTACATGGGCAGTCCCCAGCCAGTATATCGGTGCGGACGGCAAGCCCTACGCAGATATGGACAAGTATGAGAAAACCGCCAAGCTCTATCTCAGCGGTATCAATATTCCGTCCACATTTGATTCCGGTACGCTGACCAATACCCTCAGCGGTACAGCCAAGCCCTACAGCGGCAAGTCCGTTCCGATCGGTGATGCAACGGTAACGGCTCCCGTCAAGGCAGTCAAGCCGGATTTCTCCGTGATCACCAAGTCGATCGACTATGACGGCAAGTCCTATTACATGACCAATGATGAGCTGGTGTTCACCATCTCCACCCAGAATAAGGGTGCACAGGGCGATGTGACTCTGACGGACGAGCTGCCCGAAGGTCTGGCACTTGTGAAAGTCACAGATATTACCAGCAACGGCGTTGATAATTCTGCCGGCAACAATGTTTCCATCACATGGAAGAACGTTCCTGCAAACGGCGTTGTATCTGCAAAGGTACACTGCATGGTATCCTGGGACGGCGAGGCTGACACGACCCTGACCAATACAGTAAAGAATGACTATGGTTATTCTGCAACTGCATACGTTCCGGTCAAGCCCAGCAAGTCCAGCATTGCGGTTACCAAGACCGCAAGCCCGACGACCATCATCAAGGATGTTCCGACCGACATCAGATACCGTATTATCATCAGCAACACCGGTACGGTTGATCTGACCGGCGTGAAGCTGGAGGACTATCTGTCCGCTGATCTGGCAGCCGCAGAAATTACTTCCATCACTTCAAGTGACGGTACTGTGATCTCAGCCACATCCTTGAAAGCTGCTTCTCAGGAGCTGCTCAGCGGTCTGACCATTCCGGTCGGCGGCAGTATCACTGTTGACATGACGGTCAAGACAACTGCAAGTGCGGACTTTACCAATACCGCAGCTGCTTCAGCGACAGGTGTTGACACTGTGACGGATGATGTAGAGATCACAGTGAAAACAGCAGAGCCTGTCCTCAATGTATCCAAGTCCGGCTATGTTCTGAATGACGGCGTACAGCAGGGCTGGTATCAGGAAGTAGAGGCGAATGAAACAAATAAGCAGCAGCTGGTATACATTATTAATGTATACAATTCCGGTGATGGTGCTGCAACCAATGTTGTTGTGACCGATGAAATGGTACAGAACATGTCAGAAAATAATGGCACCTACACTGTTGAGGGCGTGGATGTTGCGGAAGATGGAACGTGGACAATTGCTTCCATCGCACCTGGTCAGAATGCACAGGTGAAAGTGACGATCACTCCCAAGGTGAGAGTTGCCAGTCAAGGCAATATCTTTTTGAAGAACGAGGTCAAGGTTGATGACAAAACAGCCAATGCAGTGATCCCGTTCCGCAAGAATGAAGCGAATGTTACCATCAACAAGACTGCACTCAAGGCTACCTACGTTGCAGCATCCGAAAAAGTGGAAGAGCTGTTTGAAATCGTAGTATCGAACACTGGTACCAAGACTGCTAAGGGCGTTGAGGTCAAGGATCCCATTGATCCCAATACTTTCTCCGCTGTGGAGTACAGCATTGACGGCGGCGAATGGAATTCATGGACGGGCAGTGTAACACTGGACCTTGAGCCGAACACCACAATCAGGATTGTTCTTCGTGGTATGCTCACAGAAAAGGCTGCAACAGAAACAACAACAGCAGTCAATACCGTTGTGTATCACTACACAGAGCCGAACCCAAACTATGATGAGCAGGATGGAACTGATTCATCTGTCTACGAGTATTCCGGTAAGGCAGAAGCAACCATCCATCCGACCACATTTACCGTTGTTAAGGACTTTGAAAAGACAGAAACTGTTGACGGTACGGCTGGTGGGGCACTGGATGTCAGCGGCGGTATGATCGTTTACGATCTGACCTACGGCGGCGGTAATATGGGTGCGAAAAACTATATTTCCGATGGTGCAAATACAATCGTATTCCCGATTACTTTCACCGATTATCTGCCCCTGTCCGCAGAAAAGTCCATCTATTGGAACGTGGAAAAGGTAGAGCTGCTCACTACACTGAACGGTACAACCGATACAATTGAGGTTACGGATTATGTACTGACAGAAAATGTGCTGACCTACACATCCAACACACAGGCGGACAAGACCGTTCTGCGAATTCACTATAAGGTCAACAGCCTTGTGGATATGGAGGGCGGAGCACCGCTTGAACTGATCAATGCAGCAAGCGTATCTCTTGCAGGCGAATCAATGAGCGACGATGTGAAAACCCCCGTTGTTGATAAGAATGCAATGAAGGTGGATAAGTTTGCGATGCAGGAAGGTCCGCTGGATTCCGTGCCGGATAAAATGGCTGGCGGTCTGATTGATGAGAGAGAAGAAGTGGTAATGTATGGCAAAAAACTGACGAACTATATTACCATTACCAATACCTCTCAGAAACCATGGACTACGATTAACATGTATGACTATTTCTTTGGAACTTATGTAGGTTACAATGAGATATCCGTTCATGTTGCAGAAGTTGATGGCAGTGATTTGATTTCTAAGGGAGATATTTACACAGCCTATTCGGATGTAAACGGAAATAATGTTGAGAAAGCTGGTAAGGAATCAGGCGATAATGTATTGTCAAATTCCTATAATGCACAGCTCAATATGAATGTGGACGCTTATCACACCAGAACTGGTGTTGATGGCAATACAATTCCCAATTCGAATCAGTCCGGTGATTATAAGTGGGCGAAGGGCTATAATAATATCACACTTGAGCTGTCGTCCTCCGATGATTCGGTATTACTTGCACCAGGTGGTTCAATTACATTTGCATACCAGCTCGATATTGTTAATGTACCATATTATTCACTTGACGGTGAGGGCAATATGTTCATTGAAGGTACAAATACAGTACATGTAAGCTATGGTGGCGATGCTGATGATTTAATGAAAACACCTTCATGTTTTACTGATGAAATCAAATATAATGGTACTGCTCCTACATTGTATAAAGCAGTTGGCACAGTAGACTATGATGAGGGTGGTAATTTAGTTTCTAATGATTTAAAGGCTAAAACTATTATTACATCCGCAAATGCATCGGACATCAGTGAACAAACATTTGATTATGTTCTGGCTCTGTATAACCGCAATCAGAAAGAAGCAGAATTTGACAAAACAAACACATATGTATTCAATGATGTGATACCAGAGGGAATGGAAATTGATAAGGAATCTATTGTTGCATATGTCAGCCAAATGGAATTCTCTGATAATACAACTGAATTGTCAGGTATTAAGGGATATTCAAATAATATAATCCCTCAGGAAAATGTTGCTTTTGTACAGGAAAAGGATGGTACAGCGAAATTTATCATCAAGGATACTGTACTTCCGCACATGAACTGGTATGATAAGTATGGTTTTGTTATTTGTTACAAGCTTAAATGGACTTCCAGTATGTGCGAAACCTTGAAAACTGCAATTGAAAATGGAGACTTTTCCGCAATTGAACCTTTCGCAAATACTGCTACTGTTGACATGTTCCAGAACTATGGCACAGCAAGTCAGTACAAAGTTTTGACAACCAATGAAGATACGGCAACTGTCGCATTTTATAGTGAATCCATCGCCCCCGACGTTGAAAAGTCCGGCAAGACCGAGGACAATATCGTAATGCCCGACTTCAATTTCAGCTCCGGTATTGAGTGGACAGTGACCGTTTACAACGGCAATGGCGATGCGGCAAACAAGGAAGAGGATACAAAGCTTGCAGATCTTACAGGCTATACCATCTCCGACACCCTGCCGGCTGGTACCAAATATTATGGTTCCGCTGTCGGCAACGATGCAGCAGACGCAATTGAAGAAAGTGGCTATGCAAATTTCATGCATGCATCCTACACCATCTATAATCTTACCAAGAACAATGATGGTTCCGTGACAAAAACTCCGGTTTCCAATGGTACCGGCACTGTCACACCGACCGTTGACGGTACAACCGTTACAAATCCCGACCAGACCGATGGCAAGACCCTTGTCTTTACTGCAGATGAGAAGATGAAGCTCTCCGCAAATCAGTGCATCGAGATCAGCTTCAATGTTTCCAACGCAGTACTGACCACCATTGATGAAGAAAAGTACTATGTTCCGATCCTCGGCACAGAACAGAATACTGTTTCTGTCAAGTTCGATCAGAGCTTCTCCAGCAAGACTGTGGAAAAGGGTACCTATGTCGGCGATAAGACCATTGAAGATACTGCAACCCACCAGATGGGCGGTATCAATACCGAGTCCTACGAAACGATCACCTATAACCATCAGGATGTAGAGAATTCTCCTGCAACTGCATGGGGCTATGGCGACCTGCTCGACCATGAGCAGAATGCAAATCGTTTCGGCACTGAGATCCTCAAGAGTGCTCTTAACTATGTGCAGGGTCTCCAGACACACCCCGTCACCTATACCCTGAATGTCAAGAACAATGCAACAGCGGATACAAGCGGTTCTGATGATCTGAGCGAACGTCTCTATCTTGAGAACTTTGTGATCATTGACCGTCTGGCGTATATCGGCGATACCGGTCTGATTTCCGGCTATCCCAGAAACACTGCATTCCCGCTGACATTCGATCCCGATAGCTTGACAGTTACACTTGACGGTCAAACTGTGGCTCCCTCCAAGTATCAGATCACTTATTCCGACAGCACTGCAACGCTGTCAGAATATGACAGCGACTGGACGGGCGACAATGGTGCAATGAACTGGGTGGATACCTATGACAGCACCATGAAAAACTTCCGCATCATGTTCTCCGAGGACTTCCTTGTTCCTGAGCAGAGCGAGATGCAGGTTGTATTCGATTGCTATGTTCCTGCCTATGTAGAAGCAATCGGCGAAGACAACATTGCATGGAACAGCTTCTCCTATGCTTACCAGAGCTCCAACCCCAAGACGGGTATCGGCAGCGGTGCAAGCACAGTGAGCGAGTTCATGAATGCTGCTCCCAAGAGCACAGCAAACGGCGGTGTTGTGAATTACATCAACGCATTCCGGAAGGCAACCAACAGCACAAGCAGTGTCATGGTTTCCGAACCGGCGATGGTCGGTGTATGGGTTCCTGCAACCAACAACCAAATCACCGTGAAAAAGACCTATGTGACCAACTCCGCAGAAGAAAATACCTTCTACTTCACACTCTTCACACTTGAGGATGGTAATTATGTGAAGTTCTCCGAGCCGCAGGCTCTGACCATGACCGGCAGTGCCGATGGCGTGACGGAAATGATCGAATTCAAGAACCTCCAGAACCCCGGTGCGATCTATCTCTTTGAGACGGATGCAGAGGGCAATATCCTGACATCGACACCCGAGCAGAAAATCACCTATAACGGCGTGGAAATGACGGGCGTAGATGCAGAGGGTCTGGGCAATGTCCTGCTCGCAGAACCGGCGGCAGAAGCACAGGCTGCTGATGATGAGGTAAATTCCATCACAGTCAACATCACCAACACAGCAAATGTCGGCAGCATTGATGTCACCAAGACATTCATCCCTGCTGTAACCGGCAACAAGCAGACTTTCTATTTCGGTGTGTTCACATGGAATGCCGAAAGCGAAGTGTTCGAGAAGTCCCCCTATGCCGAGATCCAGAGCCTGACAATGCAGGGTAAGGAAGCCGGCGTGGAAGTGACGGACACACTCACATTCAAGAATCTTCCGGTTGGTTCGACCTATTATGTGATCGAAACCAATGAGAACGGTGAACCATACTCCAATGATGTGAATGCTCTGGGCGGCTATGGCTTCGCCACTTCCGACAACAGGCACTATGATGTCACAACAACAGTGGGATCCGGTGACGGTACAGCTGCACAGGCTGAAAACTTCGGTATCGTGCTGACAGCTGATGACAATCCGAAGTCCGTTGCAATTCGGAACGAAGAACTGCTCAGTTATGTGATCAACGTATCGAAGATCTATGACGGCAGCGATGCAGATGCAGCAGAATTCACATTCGGTCTGTACCGGAAGTCCGCTGCACAGCCTGCGGCAGAGAATGAAGATCCGTTTGCAGGCTATGAGGCTGTATATGGAACCGGAGATGAGCCGGGACAACTGGAACATGTCACTGTGACAGTGAAGAACGGCGAAACCGCAGAGATCAACGTCACACCTTATATGACAAGGGATGACGAAGGCGAATACGGCGAATTCTATGTATTCGAGCTGGATAAGGACGGCAAGCCCATGCCGCAGGGCGGCAGCGGCACGACCGCAGGCGGCGTAAAGTACTATGTCGATTATGGTGAGCATGTAGAGATCAATGATGTTTCCGATCCGGATTCCGGCGGAGCACCGACCTACCAGTACACCTATGTCGCAGAGTCCCTTTCCGAAATCAATGCAGCTGGTAACGTGGTAATTTCCAACACGACCAAGGAAAACACCTTTGATGCCGAAATCACCGTATCCAAGGCACTTCTGGTATCCGGCTATGATGCAGCTGAGCTTTCCGGCAAGGCAGAAATGACCTTCGGACTGTTCACAGGCAAGGTGGAAACCGCTGAAAACGGCGAACAGGCAATCAAGTACACCAAGGTGGAGGGCGTTGACAACATCACCATCACCATCGACGGTGTTGCAGGTGAAGGCGAGTACAGCGGCAGCGGCAAGTTCAGTCTGACCGGTCTGGAAGCTGAAACCGACGGTACACCGAATCTTTACCAGTACTATGTATTTGAACTGGACAAGAAGGGCAACCCGATTTTCACCGGCAATACAGTGGAAATGACCATTGGCAGCAAGACAGACAAGGCAACCGTAACCTATGCGACCGAGGCAGGCGTGGTGATTTCCGCAGTGAACCCCGCAGGCACAACCGAAATCGCAAATATCCTCAATGAGGAAAAGACCATCAGCTTCAGCAAGTGGACCGACAGCAATGAGCGTCTTGCAAATGCGAAGATGCAGCTGACAGGTAACATGGCTAATGTTGAGATCGTTGGCACGGACTATACTGCAAATACAGACAATGTACTTGCAGCAGGTGAGTACGAGATCGACACAGAAGCAAATACACTCACATGGATCACAACTGAAAATGACCTGATAGTCAAGGGCATGGACGGTGTGTATACATTGAGTGAAACTGAGACTCCCGATTATTACAAGACGATCACTCCGGAAACCTTTACAGTTGTGGGCGGACTGATCCAGATGCCGGTTGTTGAGGAAGATACTGAGGCAAGCCCGGCTGCAGAGGGACAGGATGAAGAAACCGCAGAAACAAGCAGTGACTGTGTGCTGACAGCGAATTCTGTTTCCGCATCCGATAAGCTTGTGACGGTTACCATCAGCAAGATCGACATTACCAACAGCAAGGAGCTGGAGGGTGCGACCCTGACCATCACATCCGAGAAGGATCTGAGTGGTGTGAAGGCAACAAGAAACGGTGCGGACTTTGAACTGACTTATGTTGAAGACGGCATCAGCTTCACTTCCGGCACAGTACCGACCAGACTTTCCATGCTTCCGGCAGGCAATTACACCCTGACTGAAATGAAGGTGCCGACTGATGAGGACGGTAACGAGCTGTATGAGTACGCCGAAGCAATCACCTTCGCAATTGATGAGGAAGGCAAGATCACCATTGGCAATACTGCTCACGCATTCGATGCAGAGCTCGGCTTGATCGTGATGGCTGATCGTGTGAAGAGCGACAAGCTGACAATCTCCAAGATAGACGCAGCAAACAGCGAAGAATTGGCAGATGCAGAGCTGAAGCTTGAAAAGATCGGCGAAGCAGTGACAGCGGAGGAGGGCACAGTTAGCTACCAGAAGCTGGATGCAGCAGAGCTGGTTGAAGAGTGGAAGTCCGGCTGTGATGAAGACGGCAATCCGATTTACGATGAGAATGAAAACCGAGTGGTAGAAGCTCATGTAATGGATATGCCTGAGGACGGCATCTATGCATTGACAGAAAAGCTTGCACCGACGGGCTATCTGACAGCAGAAACGATGTACTTTGAGATCAAGGACGGCAAGGTAACCAATGCGATCATCGAAGTAACAGATGATGGTATTACAGTAACCGATGCTGAAAATCCTGAAACAATTTCCAAGGTTGTGATGGAGGATGCTCCGATCGAGGTGCAGATCCGTAAGCAGGATGCAGCCGGAGCAGAACTTCCCGGAGCAGAACTGAGCATTACACTGGCAGAGGGCACAGAAGCAGATCTCTCCAATGTGACAGCATCCGGCGGCTTTGAGGAAGGCACATTCAACGCAGGAAAGACTAAGATCACATTCATATCCGGTCAGGAAGACACCGTACTGAGCAGAATCCCTGCCGGCACCTATGTGCTGACAGAAGATCATGCACCGCTTGGTTATGAACTGGCAGCGTCCATTACATTCACAGTGGATGCAGAAGGCAAGGTAACAATTGAGGACAAGGAAGTCGCAAAGGTTATCATGACGGATGAAACGACCAACCTGACAATCTCCAAGGTAGACGCAGCAAACAGCGAAGAATTGGCAGATGCAGAGCTGAAGCTTGAAAAGATCGGCGAAGCAGTGACAGCAGAGGAGGGCACAGTTAGCTACCAGAAGCTGGATACAGCAGAGCTGGTTGAAGAGTGGAAGTCCGGCTGTGATGAAGACGGCAATCCGATTTACGATGAGAATGAAAACCGAGTGGTAGAAGCTCATGTAATGGATATGCCTGAGGACGGCATCTATGCACTGACAGAAAAGCTTGCACCGACGGGCTATCTGACAGCAGAAACGATGTACTTTGAGATCAAGGACGGCAAGGTAACCAATGCGTTCGTCGAAGTAACAGATGATGGTATTACAGTAACCGGTGCTGAAAATCCTGAAACTTCTGCGAAGGTGACAATGAAGGATGAGCCCACCAAGGTCAACATCTCCAAGATTGACTTTGCAGGCAACGAGGTTGTTGGTGCACAGCTCAAGATCACTTTCATCAATGAGAAAGGCGAGGAGACAGTACTCGACAGCTGGGTATCCGAGGCAGGCAAGAATCATGAGATCACCAACCTGACA
>JAFTQJ010000040.1 GCA_017462785.1 Oscillospiraceae bacterium
GGCTCTTCGCATCTTGGGGCTGACTTCGGTCCCAATGGGTTGGCTGTTCGCCAATTAAAGCGGTACGCGAGCTGGGTTCAGAACGTAGTGAGACAGTTCGGTCCCTATCTGTCGTGGGCGTAGGATATTTGTGAGGATCTGTCCCTAGTTCGTGAGGACCGGGTTGGTCGCACCTCTGGTGCACCAGTTGTCACGCCAGTGGCACAGCTGGGCAGCTATGTGCGGATCGGATAAACGCTGAAAGCATCTAAGCGTGAAGCCGTCCTCAAGATAAGATATCCCCCTTTTGGTAAGACCCCTTGTAGACGACGAGGTTGATAGGTCTGGTGTGTAAGCATGGTGACATGTTGAGCTTGCAGATACTAATCGGTCGAACACTTTTCCTTTCATCATCATTCCTTCGATGATTTCTCTCCCCATTCGCATTTGTACTTTATCTTCTGTTTCCATTCTTGCCGGTGCTTATTGCAAAGAGGTCCCACCCGTTCCCTTTCCGAACACGGCAGTTAAGCTCTTTCGCGACGAAAATACTTGGTTGGTCACGACCTGGGAAATTAGTTCGGTGCCGGCTTCTAAAATAAAGGAGCAGATTTGATCTGCTCCTTTATTGTATATTGGGCCATTAGCTCAGTTGGTTAGAGCTCCCGGCTCATAACCGGATGGTCCCGGGTTCGAGTCCCCGATGGCCCACCATACTCAAACGCAGCGATTTATATTGATCGCTGCGTTTTCTTTTTTTCAATTTGCTTGTAAAGCAATCTGCTGTGAAGCACCCCGTCATTGACAAGAAAATTGCAGATTATCTGCTGAATATTGCGAAAACGACCCTGTTTTACTTTAAAAAATACGTTGTATTTACTTTGCATTGAGGTGACTTTTTTGCTCTGTATCATCAAAATGTCAATCAGCGAATGTTGAAATTGTGACATGTGACGAACGAAAAAATGACCTTTAAAAATAGAAATTCAAAAAAACGCTATATTTAGCGGTTTGAATTTTTAAATGAAAATGATAAACGATTTAACAAATTCAGATTTGTGTAATTTGACTAAATCGATGTAATATAATTTGTGAAATATACCACTTGTAATTTCCGAAATGATGTGCTATAATATAACCATCAACTACAGAAAGGGAGTCATCCACTATGAAAATGAGTATGGTCAAGAAGATGACAGCAGCCGTAATCGCAATGGCAACTGTCGTATCCGCAATTCCCTCTTATACACAGAGTGCAGCGGCACTCAATCTGAACGATGCGGTCATCACATCCGCAGGCACAATGGCAAAGGCAAGCACAAGCAGCGTAACAGTAACTGAGAGTGCCGGTTATCAGGAAGGTGCATATGCACAGTGGTCCGCAGTTTCCGGTGCAGAAGGCTACAACGTATACTGCGACGGCACACAGATCGACACCATGCTGGTAAGACAGTATGCTTCCTACTTCCGTGCAGATGTAGTGGGCATCACAGCCGGCAGCCACACGATCAAGATCGTTCCGGTCATCGGCGGTTCCGCTGATACCTCCAAGGCAGCAGAAGTAAAGGTAACTGTTGAGGCTCATGACAGAAGCGGCTACGCATTCAACAAGGGCAAGGCAATGGGTGCATACAACGCTGACGGTACACTGAAGTCCGGTGCAGTTGTTGTTTATGTGACCGAGGCTACAAAGGATTCTGTTTCCGCAAATGTTGGCGGCACTACTGCAAAGGGTGTACAGAACATCATCAACGCAGCACAGGACAGCTCCACACCGGTCTGCGTCAGACTGATCGGCAACATCACCGATCCTTCCACACTGGATAAGGGCGATCTGCTGGTAGACAAGGTAACATGCGGTCTGACCGTTGAGGGCATCGGCAATGACGCTACCATGAATGGTTTCGGTCTGCGTATCAAGAACAGCTCCAATGTTGAAGTCAGAAATATCGGCTTCATGAACTGCAACAGCTCCGAGGGCGATAACTGCGGTCTCCAGCAGGGCAACACCTACTGCTGGGTTCACAACTGCGATTTCTTCTACGGCGATGCTGGTTCCGATGCTGACCAGGTAAAGGGCGACGGTGCTCTGGATACCAAGAAGTCCCAGTACATCACCCATTCCTACAACCACTTCTGGGACAGCGGAAAGTGCAACCTGCAGGGTGCAAATTCCAGCGATACCTCCAATTACATCACATACCACCACAACTGGTATGACCACTCCGATTCCCGTCATCCCCGTGTAAGAGTTGCAACTGTTCACGTTTACAACAACTACTACGACGGCAACGCCAAGTACGGTATCGGTTCTACCACAGATTCTGATGTATTCGTTGAGAATAACTACTTCAGAAACTGTGCAAAGCCGATGATCATCTCCACACAGGGCTCCGATACAGAAGAGACACTTTCCGGTGAAGTAGGCGGTATGATCAAGGCTTACGGCAATGTAGTAGAGGGTGCAACCTCCTATAAGCCCTACAGCACAAGCTCCTCTGATTTCGACTGCTATGATGCATCCTCCAGAGATGAGCAGGTTCCGTCCTCTGTAACAGCGAAAAACGGCGGTGCAAAGTACAGCAACTTCGATACTGCAAGCGACATGTACAGCTACAGCGTAGATGCAGCGGCAGATGTTCCTGCAATCGTTGAGGCAAAGGCTGGTCGTGTAAACGGCGGCGATTTCAAGTGGAACTTCGATGATTCCACAGAGGATAAGAATTCCGATGTGATCACAGCTCTGAAGTCCGCACTGGTTTCTTATAAGGATACCATCGTAGCGATCGGCAGCGGCTTCACAGACAGCACAACTCCGGCTCAGACAACTGCACCGGCTCAGACCACAGCTCCTGCACAGACCACTGCACCGGCAGATACCACAGCTCCGGCTCAGACAACGGGCGGCACAGTGACAGCAGGTGACTATGTTCACAACTTCACTGAGAACGATCTGTCCAGCAGTTTCTACAGCATCACCGGCAATACTTCCACCTCCAAGGGGACAGTTACCTATGCTGGCAAGACACTGACAAAGTGCCTGAAGATGGAATCCACTACTTCTATCACATTCAACGGCAGCGGCACACTGACTCTGGTATTTGCAGAGGCTGGCAAGGCTGTGAAGGTTGACGACACAAAGTACACCACAGATGCAAACGGTATTGCAACAGTGACACTCTCCGCTGGCAACCACACCATCACAAAGGGCGACAGCATCAACCTGTTCTATATGAGCCTTTCCGGTGAGGGCGGCACAATTTCCACAACAACAGCTACCACAACCAACGGCGGTCAGAGCAATACCCAGACCACCACACAGACTACAGCAGGTCAGGTGATCACACCCGATATTGATGTAGAGGGCGATCTCAAGGTCGTTTCCGTAGGCGGCTGGAATGAAATGGCTTACATGGTAGTTTCCGGTGCAAATGATGCATCTGTTACAGGCGTTTCCTACTCCGGTCCTGTGAATGGCAAGCTCGAAGGCACAGACTTTGAGTATCTGGTAAGAGATACGGACGGCGGCGTTCGTGTGGACATCCCCGGTCTGCCGGCTGGTACCTACAACCTGACAATGGACACCTCCAAGGGTGCAGTCACTGTTAAGAATGTAGCAGTAGGTGCTCAGGATCGTTCCGGTTATGCTCACTTCAACTACACCGCAGGTGTTGGTGCATACAATGACAACGGTACACTGAAGGACAATGCAATCGTTCTCTATGTAACAGACGGCAACAAGGATACTGTAACTCTGACATCCAAGGACGGTACATCCGTAACAGGTATCGGTAACATCCTCAACTCCGCAGGTCAGGATGCAGGCTCCGGTCAGACATCCAAGGGCGGCACACCGAATACCAACAGCGACATCATCGAAAAGATCGCTAAGGACGGCACTCCGCTGGTCATCAGAATCATCGGCAACGTAACCGCACCGAAGGGTCTGACAGAATTCGACTCCGTCAACTACGGCGGTTCCGAGGGCGACAACGGCTTCATGGCAAGAATGCAGTCCGGTAAGGACATCACCATCGAAGGTATGGGTACCGATGCTACCATCAATGGCTGGGGCATCCACTTCATCGCTGAGTCTGCAAATCCCGATCTCGGTAAGAGCTTCGAGGTAAGAAACATCGCATTCAGAAATGTTCCCGAGGACTGCATCGGTATGGAAGGCGTACAGGAGGGTTCTACCCTGACTGCAACTGCTGAAAGATGCTGGATCCACAACTGCGAATTCTATGCTCCCTCCATTGCAAATCCTGCTGAATCCGACAAGGACGGCGGCGACGGTGCATGTGACTTCAAGCGTGGCATGTACTTCACAAACAGCTACTGCTACTATGAGGGCTACCACAAGACCAACCTCGTAGGTGCATCCGACTCCAACCTCCAGTATCACATCACCTATCACAACAACTACTGGAAGAACTGCGAATCCAGAGGCCCGCTGGCTCGTCAGGCTAACATCCATATGTACAACAACATCTTCGACGGTCAGACCAGCTACTG
The DNA here is from genome assembly GCA_017462785.1 of Oscillospiraceae bacterium. Taxonomy (GTDB): domain Bacteria; phylum Bacillota; class Clostridia; order Oscillospirales; family Ruminococcaceae; genus UBA3855. Next base: position 4,495 of record JAFTQJ010000040.1, read on the forward strand.
CATGAACCCCAGAGCAAATGCATACATCTTCTCTGAGTACAACTACTTCACAGGCTCCAAGGATGTTATGGAAGTAACCAGCGGCGGCGTGGTTAAGAGCTTCAACGACACCATTGAAAACTGCCGTGGCAACATGCAGGGTACAGTCGTATCCAGCCGTGATGAAGCAGTTTCCAACAGCAATACCTACGGTGATTTCGAGACAAATTCCTCCCTGTCCTACATTCCTTCCGGCAGCTATGCACTGGAAACCAACACAGCAAACCTGCTTGGTCAGTTTGAAACAGACGGCGGCTGCATGGATGAGGATGCATATTCTCTCGGCGGCAGCGGTGATGTTGAGGTAACTCCCACAGAAACCACAACCACACAGTCCACAGCAGCATCTGAGACAACTGAAACAACCACCACAACAACTACTACAACTGTTGTAAATCCCGACCAGCCCTCCGATGTTGTTTACGGTGATGTAAACTGTGACGGTAAGGTAAGCATCGCAGACGTTCTGACTCTGAACAAGAACCTGATGAGCGGTGAAGTTCTCTCCGCATCCGGCTCTGTAAATGCAGACGTTGACGGCGACGGCAAGCCCACCGCAGCAGATGCTCTGAGCATCCTCAAGTTTACAATTATGGTAATTGATACCCTCCCTGTATAATGTTTCAAACAAAAAGACGGCGTTTCGCCGTCTTTTTGTTTTTTCGCTTCTCTCTATGCGATATACACAAAAAAAGGCTCTATTTTTGTGCATTCATCTGAAAAAAAGAAGTTTTTTGAAAAAAGTGTCAATATTTACACTTCTGCGTTGTCTATATTAATAGAGCCGTTAGTGAACCCAGCGGCAAAAGAGGAGGGAATTGCACATGAAAGAATATCAGGAAACAAGAAAGATCATGCACGAAAGGATCCGCAGACTCCGCAAGACCAGCCACATCACACAGGCGGAGCTGGCTCAGACGCTCGGGATCAGCAGACGCACCTATGCCAATTATGAACGTGGAGTACATGCAATGCCTGCCGAGGTCCTTGTGCGGATCGCCGATACCTTTGATTCCAGTCTGGACTATCTGACGGGCAGGGAATCCTGAACATTTTCATCCATACCGGCAAGCCGTACCGCACCAAAAGCGGTATGGCTTTTTTATGCGAAGCTGGACAAAACCATGAATTTGTGGTATAATGTATCATAGATGGAGGGCAGGGGAGAGGAGTGATATGATGAGAACGGAAGAAAAATCCAATGTGAAAAACAGCATCAGCAGACTGGTCGTTGTGGGAATCTGTATTCTTCTTCAGGTCGGCTGGCTCTGTCTGCTGGTCATACGTCTGAACAGGCATTTTGCATGGATCTCATTGGTCAGCAGTCTGCTTGCCGTGGTGCTGGTGATCCGGATCTACATTTCCAATGGAAATGCGGCTTTCAAAATGCCGTGGATGATCCTCCTGCTGGTATTTCCGCCGCTGGGTGTCATGCTCTGGCTGATGTTCGGGCATTCCGGTGCCTGTGCTCCCATGCGGAAACGCTTTGACAGGATCCAGAAGCTCTATGAGCCGTACCGCCTGCGTCCGGATGATGCACTGCGGGAAGCGGAGGCATCCGATCCCGCCGCCGCCAACCAGATGCGTTATGTCCGTGACTATGCCGGTTATCCCGTCTATACGGACACGTCAGTGCAGTATTACAGTGACGCTATGGAGGGATTTCTTGCCCAGCTTGAAGCTCTCGAACAGGCGGAGCATTTCATTTTCATGGAGTACCACGCCATTGAAGAGGCGAAATCCTTCGGCATGCTCCGTGATGTCCTTGCACGAAAGGCGGCACAGGGAGTGGAAGTCCGCATTTTCTACGATGATATGGGCAGTATCGGCTTCATCAACCTCGATTTCATCCAACGCATGCAGTCGCTCGGCATCGCCTGCCGTGCATTCAATCAGGTGCTGCCGTTCCTGAATATTTTCATGAACAACCGTGACCATCGGAAGATCACCGTCATTGACGGAAAAGTGGGCTTTACAGGGGGCTATAACCTTGCGGATGAATATTTCAACATGACCCACCCCTACGGCACATGGAAGGATACCGGCGTGAAGCTCACGGGTGCAGCAGTGCGGAGCCTGACGCTGATGTTCCTCGAAATGTGGAACAGTGACAAGCACACGGATACGGACATTTCCGCCTATCTTCCGGAATGCACAGCGGAAGGGGAGGGCTTTGTCCAGCCCTATGCGGACACGCCGCTGGATGCGGAGTATGTCGGCGAGAATGTCTATCTGAACCTGATCGGAGCTGCAAAGCACCGGATCTATATCACCACGCCCTACCTCATCATCAGCGATGAAATGACCCGTGCACTGGGGCTTGCAGCGAAAAGGGGAGTGGATGTCCGGATCATTACGCCGGGAATTCCGGATAAAAAGGTGATCTATCAGGTGACACGCTCCTATTATGCCCAGCTTGCAAGGCAGGGCGTGCGGATCTATGAATACACCCCCGGTTTCCTGCATGCAAAGCAGATGCTCTGCGACTCGTCCGCCGCCGCCATCGGTACGATCAATATGGACTACCGCAGTCTGTACCATCATTTTGAAAACGGCGTACTGCTCTGGGATTGCCCTGCACTTGCGGACATGGCAGAAGATTTTGAGCATCTGTTTCAGGAGAGTGCCGAGGTCACAGAGCAGTATTGCAGCCGCCCCCGTGCCATGCGGATCGGGCAGGCTCTGCTGCGTCTTTTTGCACCATTGCTATGAGAAAGGAAGATTTTCATGTTGAATCAATTTTCAAGAACCGAGCTGATGTTCGGCAGCGAGGGCATGGCGAAGCTTGCCGCCGCCCATGTTGCCGTGTTCGGTATCGGCGGTGTCGGCGGACATGCCGTGGATGCCCTTGCAAGAAGCGGCGTGGGAGCATTGACGCTCATTGACAATGATGATGTGAGTCTGACCAATGTCAACCGGCAGATGGTGGCAACACTGGATACTGTCGGTCAGCCCAAGGTCGAGGTCGCTCAGGCCCGCATCCGCAGCATCCATCCGGAATGCCGTGTCACAGCTCTGCAAAAATTCTTTCTTCCCGAAAATGCGGAGGAATTTGATTTCACACAGTATGATTATATCGTGGATGCGATCGACACGGTAAGCGGAAAAATCGCCCTTGCGGAGCTTGCCCAGAAGCATCATATTCCGATCATCAGCTCCATGGGGGCAGGCAATAAGCTTGACCCGACCGCATTCAGGGTGGCGGACATCTACAAGACCTCCGTCTGTCCGCTTGCCAAGGTGATGCGGCACGAGCTGAAAAAGCGTGGCATCCGAAAGCTGAAAGTGGTCTATTCCGAGGAGCTGCCTTTGCAGGCAAGTCCGGAGGCGATTGCAAAGGTGATGGAGGAGGAGGGAAGCGATTCCCCGAAGCTCCGCATTCCGGCAAGCAACGCCTTTGTGCCCTCCGTGGTGGGACTCATCATTGCAGGGGAGGTCATTAAGGATATTACCGGAGTCCGTGAACGAAAAGGATAAAAATGAGCCTGCTGTGACCGCACAGCAGGCTTTCGTTGATTATGCATATTCTGCCGCCCAATAAGGCTTCACCCACCGATAGGTCATCCAGCAGATGGCGAACGTTGTAATCAGAGTACCCGGAACGTCAAAGAATATCGTTCCGAAATGGCTCAGTACATGCAGACCGATTGCCAGAAACAGAAATTTCCGGCATCCTGCAAACCGCACTGCCGTCAGCACCAGTACCGACCATGCGACATGGTTCGCAATGCTGCAGATCGTGCCGATGGATGTTTCAAATGATGAGAAAACATCCAGAGAATCGCAGATCTGAAGCTTTTCCATCACAGCGGCAAGCTGCTCGTCCGTTCTTCCGGCGGTGAAATATTCCGTTCCATACTGCCTGTGCCGAATCTGCATCCAGAGATAGTCCAGCGGATACTGCGCCAGCACCAGCGATTCCATACCGCCATGCCCCAGACCATAGCAAATGCCGTCCATCAGCCCTGTGTGCTGCTGCATTGCATAGGTCATCGCAAGATACCGTGCCATTTCCTCACAGATGGCATTGATCAGTGCAGAGAGGAAGAATTGCAGCAGAAAATCACCACCCGATGGAACGAACAGATTCCGCAGAAGTGCACGGGGGACGACCAGCAGGATCGTTGCTGTCACGCCGACAAGCAGCGGAAACCACCTGCCCCCATGCCTTTTGTGCAGATAAAAAAACACCGTAAACGGCAGAAATATGTCAAGTATGCACCGCAATGCCAGTGCTGTGATCTGCAAAGAGTCAAAATAGATCTCCGTTTCCAGCATCAGTGAAATACCCCCAGCACCGCACCATCTACGCCACGCAGGATCACATACGGCGGCTGACCGGGTGCAGCAACAAATCTGCCGTCCTCCGTCACGCCGGAAGGGAGGGCGGGTGTTACACGCCATGCGTCATATTCCGGAAAATGTTCCACATGCCACGGCTCACCGTCACGCTCATATTTCACCAATTCACCGCCAATTTCCACATATTCAGATTCTGCACGTTCCACAGAATCCCCTGCACCGATCAGCATCAGAACATCCCGTCCCTTTGCAATGGCATCTTCCTCCGAGGTAATCTCCCCGAACAGCGTTCCCGAAAGCTCCCGTGCCTTTTCACGCATATAGGATGCCGTATCCAGTGCAAGTTCCTCCGTCTGCCCCTCTGCCATGCAGATCGCAGCAAGTGCATCCATTTCCGTCATGGCTTCCGACGGCGATTTCAGGTCGATGGTTTCGCCAGTCACATCCGTTTCCGTTATCATTTCCGTCTGAGCCGATTCGGTTGTGACGGATTCTGCCGGAAGATCCGATGCAGTATTTGTATTCGTGGAAATGCCCGTTTCCTCTATCGTTTCAGTCCGTGCGGAGGCAGATTCTGTCTGTGACGGTTCAGTTGCAGAGTCGGTGTTCTTGGCTGCACATCCGGTGCACAGAAGCAGGCAGGCAGCAAGGATATATGGAAATGTGTGTTTCATGGGAATTCTCCTTTGTTGTTTTTCTGTTATTATGATAACATACTTCGGCACCTATGTCAACAAAACAGTTGCATTTCTCCCGAAAATATGCTATAATAGGATGAATACCACTGCAAAGGAATGAACGCAATGAAAGAATTGACGAGAGCCGAGGAGATCGAACGCTCCATTTACAAGAAATACCAGAAAACCATCTGGAATAAATTCATCAAGGGCATCAAGGAATACAAGATGATCGAGGAGGGCGACAAAATCGCTGTCTGCATTTCCGGCGGCAAGGACTCCATGCTGATGGCAAAATGCATGCAGCGGCTGCAAAGATACAGCGATGTGCCGTTTGACATTCTCTTTCTGGTGATGGATCCCGGTTATAGTGAGGTCAACCGCCAGCGGATCATGGAAAATGCGGCAACGCTCGAACTGCCGCTGGAAATTTTCGATGCACGGATCTTCAACTATGTGGTCGGCGTGGAAAATAACCCCTGCTACCTCTGTGCCAGAATGCGGCGTGGGCATCTGTACAATCGTGCCAAAGAGCTTGGCTGCAACAAAATTGCCCTCGGACATCATTATGATGATGTGATCGAAACGATTCTCATGGGCATGCTCTACGGCTCGCAGGTGCAGACGATGATGCCGAAGCTCTACAGCAAGAATTTCGAGGGGATGGAGCTGATCCGTCCGCTGTACCTCGTGCGTGAGGAGGAAATCATTTCGTGGGCAAAGCACAACGACCTGCATTTTTTACAGTGTGCCTGCCGATTCACAGAGCGAAACGCCCATCAGGACGGCACGGGCGAATCCAAGCGGCTCGAAATCAAGCACCTGATCCGTGAGCTGAAAAAGACCAATCCGGCGGTGGAAAGCAATATTTTCCGGAGTGTGGAGAATGTGAATCTCGACACGATCATCTCCTACCACAAGGGCGATGACTACCACCATTTTCTGGATGAGTACCATGAAGAGCATGGCACGACACGGAAGGGCACACCGGAGGATAAGAAGAGAAATATATGAAGAAAATCCCACAGAAGTCTGATTTCTGTGGGATTTTTCAATCGGGCATCCCAATGCTTGCAAAGCCCGCAGGAATATGCTATAATGGTAGAAACACAGCAATGATAGGAGGGAACAGCATGGCAGCGGAAACCATCACAGGTGATCTCATGCAGCAGAATACGGAGGCGATCGTCATTCCGGTCGTGCCTTTTTCGGGTCCGTCCTCGAAATTTACCAGAATGGTCTATGAAGCCGCCGGCTATGATGAACTGCTGGAAGCCCGCAGAGCCTTCGGGCATCTGCACGACGGAGAGGCAGCCGTGACCTCCGGCTTCGGGCTGCGGCAGAAACACGTCATCCATGTCTATACGCCCGAATGGTTCGGCGGCATTTCCGGTGAGCCGAAATATCTCACTCGCTGCTACTGCAATGCCCTGAAAGCTGCCGTCCGGCAGGGCATCCGGAGCGTTGCATTCCCCCTGCTCGGAACGGGCACGAACCGTGTGCCCCTCCAGATCGCCCTCCGCATTGCAGAGGATGCTCTCAGGGGCTATATCAGGGCACATTCCCTTGACATCCGGGCTGTTCTGGTGATCCATCCTGCCACTGCAAAGGCTCTGCCGGAGCTGCATGCTGATTCCTTTGCAGCCTTTGCAGAGATGAGCAGTATACAGGAAAGTGCCGCATATGAGCGTTTTCATGCGTATCTCAGGCGGATTGAGTGTCCTTCGAGATTTGCCGAGAGCATCGGCTGTTCACCGAGCACCATTACCCGCATCCTGAACAGGAAGGGGAAGAGCGTGCCGCATAAGATCACCGTTCTCCTGATCGCCCTTGGACTTGGGCTGACGAGGGAGGAACGCCTTGATTTCATGAATTCCGTCTATGCCCCCTATCCGCACGATGCACGGGACAGGAGGCTGGAGGAGCTTTTGGAAGAGGGACACACCAACATCACCCTCATCAACAGCCTCCTTGCCGAGGACGACCCCGACTGGATCCTGATGCACAAGCCGAAAGGGGAGCAGATGTAAAAAAAAGAACCTCCGACCAAAAGCCGGAGGTTCTCATTTTTCACGCAATATCGGGAGATCCGAATTACTTCATAGCCTCTTCGATTGCAACAGCACATGCTACAGTCATACCAACCATCGGGTTGTTGCCTGCACCGATCAGACCCATCATCTCAACGTGAGCCGGAACGGAGGAAGAACCTGCGAACTGTGCGTCAGAGTGCATTCTGCCCAGAGTATCGGTCATACCGTAGGAAGCCGGACCTGCAGCCATGTTGTCAGGATGCAGAGTTCTGCCGGTACCGCCGCCGGATGCTACAGAGAAGTACTTCTTGCCAGCGTCTGTACGCTCCTTCTTGTAGGTACCTGCAACCGGATGCTGGAATCTGGTCGGGTTTGTGGAGTTACCAGTGATGGAAACGTCTACATTTTCCTTCCACATGATTGCAACGCCCTCGGTAACATCGTTTGCACCGTAGCAGTTCACCTTTGCACGCAGACCCTCGGAATATGCCTTGCGGAATACTTCCTTTACTTCGCCTGTGCTGTAGTCCATCTCAGTCTCAACATATGTAAAGCCGTTGATTCTTGCGATGATCTGTGCAGCGTCCTTGCCCAGACCGTTCAGGATAACACGGAGGGGCTTCTTACGAACCTTGTTTGCCTTCTCAGCGATACCGATCGCACCCTCAGCAGCAGCGAAGGACTCGTGACCAGCCAGGAATGCGAAGCACTCTGTATCTTCTTCCAGCAGCATCTTGCCGAGGTTACCGTGACCCAGACCTACCTTACGCTGGTCAGCTACAGAACCCGGAATGCAGAAAGCCTGCAGACCTTCACCGATTGCAGCAGCAGCGTCAGCAGCTCTTGTGCAGCCCTTCTTGATTGCGATTGCACAGCCTACAGTGTAAGCCCACTTTGCATTCTCGAAGCAGATCGGCTGGATGCTCTCGATGAGCTTGTAAATGTCCAGACCCTTTTCCTTACATACGTCTGCACACTCTTCAATTGTATTAATGCCATAAGGAGCGAGAACAGCAAGGATCTGCTTTTCTCTTCTCTCGTAGGATTCAAATAATGCCATGGTTACAGTCCTCCTTATTCCTTTCTCGGATCAACGATCTTAACAGCGTCAGCCACTCTGCCGTACTGACCCTGAGCCTTCTCGAATGCAGTATTTGCATCGTCGCCAGCCTTGATGAAGTCCATCATCTTGCCGAAGTTTACGAACTTGTAGCCGATGATCTCGTCGTCCTCATTCAGAGCCAGACCGGTAACATAACCGTCGGTCATTTCGAGGTAACGGGGACCCTTTGCCAGTGTACCGTACATTGTACCAACCTGAGAACGCAGACCCTTACCGAGGTCCTCCAGACCAGCACCAACGACCAGACCGCCCTCGGAGAATGCACTCTGGGAACGACCGTATACGATCTGCAGGAACAGCTCTCTCATAGCGGTGTTGATCGCATCACAAACGAGGTCAGTGTTCAGAGCTTCCAGAACAGTTCTGCCGGGCAGGATCTCAGATGCCATAGCAGCGGAATGAGTCATACCGGAGCAGCCGATTGTCTCAACCAGAGCTTCCTGAATGATGCCTTCCTTTACGTTCAGAGTCAGCTTGCAGGTACCCTGCTGCGGAGCACACCAGCCAATACCGTGTGTAAAGCCGGAAATGTCGCTGATCTCCTTAGCCTTGACCCACTTTGCTTCCTCCGGAATCGGAGCAGCACCATGAGCTACGCCTTGTGCGATCGGGCACATTGTTTCAACTTCGTGAGAATAAATCATGAAAATAACTCCTTTCAGATAAGGCTTGTTATGCCTGTGATCCGGCACTGCTTTCACAGCACCCGTCAGCATACACTATCATTATACATGATTTTTGTGAATAAATCAAGGGGGAATTAGATATTTTTTTACTTTTTTTACATTTTTTCAGTTTGGTATTACATTTTTCGGCAGATGTGACACAAAACAGCGGATCATTGTTTCTGCTTGTCAAAAAGTCCTTTTTCTTAGGGTTAGGCATCCTGTAACTGCACTCACCCGCAAAAGGACTTTGTCCTTTCAGCTTGTCAAAAAAGTCTTTTTTGGGGGTTAGAACCCCAAAGATTGCCCCCACCCCAACCCCTCCCCCAGAGGGGGAGGGGCTATATTGCGAGGGTACTGCGTACCCTCCACCCGCCAAAGGACTTTGTCCTTTAAACCTGTTGAAGTTTTTCGACAGGCTGCATTATTTGTTTTTGGGAAACCGTCCCTCAGCAATCATAATTCCGATGTCGAAGAAGGATTTCAAGCTATCCTCTCTGCCGTTGACAATGCGTTTCCAAGCTTTTGCGACAGGGTACATTTTGTTGTTATCGTTTTTTGCAAGGCATGGTCCGTTTTCGTCCATGCTCCATGCAAAGCCGCATTCAGAGAGCTTGGTGTCAAGCATGACCTGACCCAGATAAATCCCCTGAGATGCGGCGATTTTTCCTACAGTCTGCTCAGAAATCTCTTTGCTTTGATAATGCTCGTGGATCATTTCAAGAAGATCATCCATCTCCTCAATATCCTTTGGCTGATACGAGTATTGTTTCCCGAATTGCAATGCGAAACTGATCGCAGCATCACAATAGATCTTGGGGTCGAATTTGTTCATGTCATACCTCCATGCTGGTATCGTTTGCCGGAGCAGCGGAAAGCCCCTCCAGCTTCAGCCGCAGCTCCAGCAGCATCCGCAGCCACTCCGGTTCATGCTCCAGCTCCTCCTGAAGCTTCAGAAGCCGACGTTTTCCCGTTCGTTTGTCCCAGTATGCAAACAGCCGCACGAGTGCATTTTCACTCACAAGGCTCTCTGCAATGCTCTGGTTGTCATAGAGATGGAACGCATCATAGAACTGGTAAAGGTCAAAACACCCGTCCGCAATGACTGTATTCCACAGAGCACCCATCAATTTGTCCTCCGGTACAGTCTTTCGCAGCTCATAAAAACGGCTGTAGTAATCCGGATAATGCTCAAAATAGCTGATCTTGAAGATTTCCTCCCCATCAAAGAGGATCGCCGCCCGTCCTGCATCATCATGTGCATCGTGGTAGCGTGTGATGAAATAGCGGATATGCCCTTTCAGACAGTCACAGATGTTTTCCTGCTCCAGCTTTTTCCGCATGGCACTGAATGAGACCGGCATTTCTCACCTCACGGCAGAATACACATGCTGTCGCCAAAACTAAAGAATCTGTACTTCTCCTCGACAGCGATCTTATACGCATTCATGGTATTCTCATACCCCATAAACGCCGACACCAGCATGATGAGCGTGCTTTCCGGCAGATGGAAATTCGTGATGAGTCCGTCGATCACCTTGAATTCGTAGCCCGGATAGATGAAAATATCCGTGTCGCCCTCGCATTCTTTGAGCGTATCGCCGCATCGCTGTGCGGCACTTTCGAGCGTCCGGCAGGAGGTCGTGCCGACGGAGATCACCCGTCCGCCGTTTGCCTTGGTCTGATTGATGAGGTCAGCCGTTTCCTGCGGTAACACAAAATGCTCCGTATGCATATGATGATTCAGAATATCATCTTCCTTGACCGGACGGAATGTACCCAGACCCACATGCAGTGTCACATAGGCGATATTCACACCCATACTGCGGATCTCATCCAGCATTTCTTTTGTGAAATGCAGTCCGGCAGTCGGTGCGGCAGCAGAACCCAGCTCACGGGAATAGACCGTCTGGTAGCGTTCCTTGTCCTGCAATTGTTCCGTGATGTAGGGGGGCAGGGGCATCTGTCCGACATCATCAAGAGCTGTATAGAAATTTCCCTCGCACTCAAATTTCACAATGCGGTTGCCGTCCTCCCTGACTTCGAGGACTTCCGCACGGAGCCTGCCGCCGCCGAATGAGAATCTTGCACCGGGTCTGCATTTCTTACCCGGACGGCAGATGATCTCCCACTCCTTGTCACCGTGCTGGGAGAGCAGCAGGAATTCCACAAAGCTGCCGGTGCCTTCCTTCTCACCGTAAAGACGGGCGGGCAGTACACGGGAATCGTTGAGCACCAGCAGGTCGCCTTCACGCAGGGCGGAGGGGAGGTCGTAGAAATGATGGTGGGAACATGCACCGGTATTGCGGTCAACACGGAGCATTCTGGAGGAATTGCGGGGTTCAGCAGGGTGCTGTGCGATCAGTTCTTCGGGAAGATCATAGTAAAAATCAGATTTTTTCATGGTAACTCCTTTTTTTTAAAAAATATTCTTGACAAATGCGTCGAGAAATGCTATCATATATACAGGATAGAGGTGCGGCAGCGAAGAGTAGCAGACGGGAGGACGCTCGGTCCGGTGAATTTCTGCGAAAGGCAATGCCGCCGAAGATGACGGATGTGAGCGATCCGGCTTCTGGTGTTGTACTGAATAAGTGCCGCACTGTCATCATGCGTGATGGAGAGCTATCGGTGATACACACCATATTTCTATTATAACGCATGATGAGCCGGTTTTCAACCGGTTTTTTCAATATCTTCAAAAAAATTTTTTGAATGGGGTACCATTCAGAGCAAAGGAGTAAGTTTTATGAAGCAGTACAATGTAGGTATTCTCGGTGCAACAGGTATGGTAGGTCAGCGTTTTGCGACCCTGCTGGAGAACCATCCGTGGTTCAATGTCAAGGTGCTTGCAGCATCTCCCAGAAGTGCAGGCAAGACCTATGAAGAGGCTGTCGGCAGCCGCTGGGCAATGAAAACTCCCATGCCGGAGAGCATGAAGAACATGATCATCCGTGACCTGAACACAGACATCGAGGCAATTGCAGCTGAGGTGGATTTCGTGTTCTGTGCAGTGGATATGAAGAAGGATGAGATCAAGGCTCTGGAGGAGGCATATGCAAAGGCAGAGTGCCCCGTTGTTTCCAACAATTCCGCACACCGCTTCACTCCCGATGTTCCGATGGTAGTGCCGGAGATCAACCCCGAGCACATTGAGATCATCAAGTCCCAGAGAGAGCGTCTGGGCACAAAGAGAGGCTTTGTAGCAGTCAAGTCCAACTGCTCCATCCAGAGCTATGTACCGGCTCTGCATCCGCTGAAGAAGTTCGGTCTGAAGAATGTACTGGCTTGTACTTATCAGGCAATTTCCGGTGCAGGCAAGACCTTTGAAACATGGCCGGAAATGGTGGATAATCTGATTCCGTTCATCGGCGGCGAGGAAGAGAAGTCCGAGCAGGAGCCGCTGAAGGTATGGGGTACCATCGAGAACGGCGAGATCGTAAAGGCTGCAACTCCTTCCATCACAACACAGTGCCTGCGTGTACCGGTTTCCGACGGTCACACAGCTGCTGTATTCGTATCCTTCGAGCAGAAGCCCACAAAGGAAGAGATCCTCAAGCTCTGGGAAGAATTCAAGGGCGTTCCGCAGGAGCTGGAGCTGCCGTCCGCACCCAAGCAGTTCCTGCACTACTTCACAGAGGACAACAGACCGCAGGCTAACCTCGACAGAAACCTCGAAAAGGGTATGGCTGTTTCCGTTGGCAGACTGCGTGAGGATACACAGTATGACTACAAGTTCGTTTGTCTTTCCCACAACACCCTCAGAGGTGCCGCAGGCGGTGCTGTGCTCCTCGCAGAGCTGCTCGCTGCAAAGGGTTACTTTGATTAATTAGGGAGGTGCACCTGTCAGGCAGTGGGGGCTCTGCCCCCACACCCCCGCCAAAGGGATGTCATCCCTTTGGAATCCCAAGGCGTTTTGCCAATGCCCCCCCGAGGGGGGCAAAGGCAAAACGTTAGAATTGCAGAGAATACATTCTTTGACAGGGATGGGGGCAGAATCCCACTGCCGGCAGTGCACCCCCCAACCAATCCAACTAACATTTGGAGGAATCACTATGAAGAACACAATTTTCACCGGTGCCGGTGTAGCGATCATTACACCTTTTAATGAAGATGGTTCCATCAATTTTGAGGGACTGGGCACCAACATTGATTACCAGATCGAGAACGGCACCGATGCCATTATCATCTGCGGCACGACCGGCGAAGCGTCCACTATGACGGAGGCAGAGCATCTTGAATGCATCCGCTACGCAGTGGAGAGAACCGCAAAGCGTGTACCGGTCATTGCCGGCACAGGCAGCAACGACACCAGAACAGCCATTGAGCTTTCTCAGGAAGCAGAAAAGCTTGGTGCGGATGGTCTGCTGCTCGTGACACCCTACTACAACAAGACCACACAGGCAGGTCTGATCCAGCATTACACCATGATCGCAGACAGCGTGAATATTCCGATCATTCTCTACAACATCCCCGGCAGAACCGGCATGGGCATCACCATCGATACCCTGAAGGTTCTGGCTGAACATAAGAACATTGTCGCAGTCAAGGAAGCTTCCGGCAACATCAGCTACACCGCACAGGCAGCGGCAGCAATCGGTGACAAGATGGACATTTACAGCGGCAATGATGACATCATCGTGCCGATGATGGCTCTTGGTGCAAAGGGTGTTATCTCCGTACTGTCCAACATCATGCCGAAGGAAACACATGAGATGTGCCAGCTCTGTCTGGACAACAATTTCGCTCCGGCAATTGAGATGCAGCTCAAGTACCTCGAAGTCATCAACAATCTGTTCATTGAGGTCAACCCGATTCCGGTCAAGGCTGCCATGAACATGATGGGTATGCCCTCCGGTACTCTGCGGATGCCCCTCGTAGAGATGGGAGAAGCCAACGCAGAAAAGCTCCGTGCATCCATGCAGCGTCTTGGTCTGGTGGACTAAATCTGACAGGAGGACAAAAGCGATGGAACAGGTAAAAATTCTCATCAGCGGTGCCAACGGCAAAATGGGTCATGCGGTTGCAGCGGCTGTTTCCGGCCGTGAGGACTGCAAGGTTTCTGCCGGCGTTGACCTGTACACAAAGCAGTATGCAGATTTCCCGATTTTCGAGAAGCTTTCCGATGTGACGGAAAAGCCCGATGTTGTGATTGATTTTTCCAATCCTGCAATTCTGGATGATCTTCTGGACTACTGCCTTGTGAATGGTGTGCCCTGTGTGCTGGCAACCACCGGCTACAGTGAGGAGCAGATCGCAAAGATCCGCAAGGCATCGGCATCCATTCCGGTATTTTTCTCCTTCAACATGTCCCTCGGCATCAATCTGCTGGTGCAGCTGGCAAAGAAGGCGGTATCCATTCTCGGCGGACAGTTTGACATTGAGATCGTGGAGAAGCATCATAACCAGAAGATCGACGCACCCAGCGGCACCGCCATCATGCTGGCGGATGCGATCAACGGCGAGCTGAACAACGAGTATCATTATGTGTATGACCGTCATTCCCAGCGTCAGAAGCGTGAGCCGAAGGAGATCGGCATGCATGCCATCCGTGGCGGCACGATCGTCGGCGAGCATGACATCATTTTTGCAGGTCATGACGAGGTGATCACCCTTTCCCATTCTGCGGCTTCCAAGGAGGTATTTGCAGTGGGTGCGGTGAATGCAGCGGTATTCCTTGCAAAGCAGGATGCTGGTATGTATGATATGAGTCAGTTGATGGAACAGGCGTGACGAAGTATTACTTCTGAAATGATTAGAAAAATGCTTTCAGAGGAAAGTCGCCCAAAGCTGCCCTACCCCTACCCCTCCCCCGAGTGGAGGGGCGAGAGAGCCGGTGCTCCGCACCGGCACCGGCAAGGGCTGCCGCCCTTTGAACCCACAATTCTTTTTGATAAACAAAACCCCCATGAATTGGCTGATACTCTTAACGGAGATTA
>JAFTQJ010000041.1 GCA_017462785.1 Oscillospiraceae bacterium
CTATGATTTCCGTCAGCTTTCTGAGGATGATTTGCAGTTTGTTGTTTCTCTTATTAACAACAGACCTCGCAAGTGTCTCGGCTTTCTTTCTCCGCTTGAATTCATTTCTGCTAAGTGTTGCACTTGACTTGACATTCTGCCGTGATCCCTTTGGAATCCCAAGGCGTTTCCCCATTGCCCCCTACGGGGACAAAGGGGAAACGTTAGGATTGCAAGAATCACATTCTTTGCAGGAAGCAAGAAACAGAACCCCATCCAATCAATGATATTATCAATTTACAGGAGGTCTTTACTATGCCATTCATCAACATCAAGACAAACACAGCCGTACCTGCTGCGAAGGCAGAAACGATCAAGTCCGCAATGGGCAAAGCGATCACAGCAATTCCGGGCAAATCCGAGCAGTGGCTCATGGTAGCCGTTGAGCCGGAGCAGATGCTCTGGTTTCAGGGAAGTGATGCACCTGCGGCGATGGTCGAGGTAAGCATTTTCGGCAGTGCAAGCCCGTCCGCATGCGACCAGATGACCGGTCAGGTCTGCACCATCCTCAGCAATGAGCTGGGCATTGCCGGAAACCGCATCTATGTCAAGTACGCCGAAACGGACAAGTGGGGCTGGAACGGCTCGAATTTCTGATGAAATTTTACCGCAGTGACGAAAATAATTAGTACAACCGCCGGAAAATTCTGCAAGGTCTTGCAATTTTCCGGCGGTTGTGCTATGATACTCTATGAAATGGGCGGCGTGCTTTCGGGCATGCTCTCTATCAGTTTAATTGCCGCAGCATCATTCTTTTCCACAGCGTAATCATATGCAGATTTGCCTTTATTATCTGTCATATAGGGGTCACTGCCGACGGATAACAGGTATTCGATCAGCTCTGTGTAGTTGTGATCGTTATTTACATGACATATTCTGCAAACTGCATTCATTCCGGCAGCATTCTTGTCGTTTGCTGAGAAAAGATCGTTCTCAATCAAATACTGCACTACAAGCAGATTGTTGTTCACAGCAGCATACGTTAGAATCGAATCCAGATTCCAGATCAGATCATCCTGAATCCGAAGTCCTTCCTTTTGATATGCTTCTGTAATATAGATAAAGAAGGCAAGGGACGCTTCCTTTTCCGTCCGATCTGCTTCTGTGCTGATCCATACGCTGGCACACAGCGGATTATAATCCATCTGTGTTGGAACGGCAACATCCGCACCATGGTCTAACAATAATTTAACCAGCGGATCGTCCATACCGTTTCTGGAATGCCGCAGTGCCAGTACCAATGGTGAAAAGGTACCAAGATTGACATCTGCACCATTCTGAACCAGAAGTTCTGCCATTTCGTAATTGCCAAGCTCACATGCCGTCTGCAAAGGATATCTGGCATAGGTTTCCGGAAGTGCAGGGAAAATAAAATCCAGTTTATTCACCGTATCAGGGTGCTTTTCAAGCAGCTGTTCCACTTTCTCTCTATCATTTTCCCTGATTGCATCTGTGATTTTTGCGGAGGTAAGCACAGTTTCTGTGTAGATTTGTAAAACAGAGAGTAAGCCGATCAATGCAGCGATGAGTATACCGATCGCTGTGAACTTCACCTTTTTCTTCATGTTCTCATTCCTTTCAGAGGTCTGTGAAATCAATTCATATTCAAAGTCCCCTTCATTATACCATTCAAAACTACGAATGTCAACCCAGTCATTTTTCAGGAGGTCCCCCATGTCCCAAGTCATTCTCCAGCAAGCATTCATCATGCTCATCCTCATTCTGGTCGGTGCAGGCTGTTTCCGGTTCGGGCTGCTGTCCAAGGAAACCGTCAGCGAAATTTCCCGTCTTGTCCTGACCGTCGTCAACCCCATTGTCATCCTCCTTGCCTACCAGCGTGAGCTGAGGGCGGAGCTGGCGGTCAATCTCGGCTGGACGTTCCTGCTCTCCATCCTCTCCTATGCCATCGCCATGCTCATTTCCTACCTTGCCATCCGCAGCAAAGAGGGCAGGGAAACGGCGATCGAACGCTTCTCCTGCATCTACTCCAACTGCGGCTTCATGGGCATTCCGCTGGTGCAGGCAATGTTCGGGCTGGAGGGCGTGTTCTACCTGACCGCCTTTGTCACCATCTTCAACCTTCTTGCATGGACGCATGGTGTCATGCAGATCTCCGGTCAGCACAGCATGAAATCCATCCTCAAAGTACTCCGTTCTCCTGCCATCATCGCCATTGCAGCCGGCATGGTGCTGTTCTTTGCACAGATCACCATTCCCTCCCTGCTTGCCGAAACCCTCGGTATGATCGGGGAGCTGAATACCCCCCTCGCCATGTTCGTTGCAGGTGCTACCATCGCACAGACCAACCTCCCAGCCATCTTCAGAAAGCCCCGTGTGTTCTATATCTGCACGCTCAAGCTCCTCATCATCCCCTTTGCGGTGATCCTCCTCTTCCTCTGCCCGCCCTTTGACAGCATGATGGAAATGACCGTCCTCGCCGCCACCGCTGCACCCTCCGCCGCCATGTGCACCATGCAGTGCCTGAATTTCAAGAAAAATGCCGCCTATGCCTCCGAGCTGTTCGGCATGTCCACCCTCCTCTCCATCCTCACCATGCCCCTTGTGATGATGCTGTACGAGAAAATCGGAGCATAGTCCGCTGTACCCTGCATCATCTCGCACAAACTCCGCCCCGTTCCCCATATCCCCATTGTGCAAAATCACAGAATTCCAAACCGCCCCTAAAATGGATTGCAATTTTATCGAAATTGTGCTATAATAAAATATATAAACTTAAAACTCTGCCGTATTGCTATGAGTGCGGTATAGCTTGCATCTGTTATAGGTGGGGAATAACAGAAAAACAACAGGGGAAAGAAGGGCGTACAATGCTGAGCGGCATCAGTAAACTGGATTTAAAGCGGATCAACCGGATGCAGGTTCTGCGGACGGTGTGGGAGGCAGGACCGATCTCCCGTGTGGATCTTGCACAAAAACTGCAAATCACCCGTGCCTCCATCACACAGATCACCAATGCCATGATCGCTGAGGGACTTCTCACAGAGATCGGCGAGGCACCATATCAGAATACGCAGCAGGACAGGCTCCCCAAGGGCAGACGAAAGATCCTGCTCGACATCAATGCCAACTATAAATTCGTGCTCGGTGCGGTCATCAGTGAACACGAGATCACAGTCGGACTTTGCACCATGCACATGGATATTCTCGACAAGGCAAGCATGCCCTGTGACGATCACACCAGCCGCAAGGAAATTTTGCAGTTCATCATCAGCTCCTCGGAACGCATGATGAGCAACAGCTGCCTGAAATGTGAAAATGTGCTCGGTCTTGGCGTGGGTGTCATGCCCATCATGATCGGCAGAATGCGTGTGTTCTACAAGGACGGCACACTCGATTTCACCGAGCTGAAAAAGGGACTTTCCGTTTCCCAGATGCCGCCGGTGTTCTGCGGCAATGCCGTCTGGCTGCTTTCGCTTGCCAATGCGGATCTCCAGCGAAACGGTGCACAGAACCAGAATCAGGTCTATCTGCATCTGGGCAACCATATCAATATTTCCATTCTCCGTCCCGAAAAATTTGAAAATGATTATCTGACCTACAGCTACCTCACCGAACGCTGTATCGTCCGTCCCGGCGGCAGACAGCAGGACGGCTATCCGGCAGGCTCCGTCCGTGCACAGCTCTCCGTGCAGGCAATGCAGGCACGCATTGCACAGGTCTACAGCAAGGAGCGTACACCGTTCCTGTACAGTGCGACCGACGGCTATATTGAGCGTGTCACGCTCGAACAGATGTATCAGGCAGTGTCCGCAGGTGACAAGCGTTGTGAGGAGGTCGTGCAGGAGATCATGCAGGACTGGAGCGTGCTGCTGCACAATCTGGTATGCAGCTTTCAGGCACAGCAGGTGGTGCTCCATCATTTCGACCTGACGGAACGTGGATTTTCCCATTTCAAGCGGTATATCAAGGAGTTTGCCGGTGATGACATTGCAGAACGCATTGTGCTGAGCAGTGTCAGCGAAAAGACGGACTTCCTTGCCGGCTGTTCTCTCGTGCTGCTCAAAAACTTCTACCTGACCGGCGGTTCGGAGCGTTCAGCACGTTCCGCACAGAAAGAAGATTTCTGATACCATGCCCCATTCTCGGAAGAGGATGGGGGTTGTATATTTTATGAAAAACATTGCCGATTTGGATATGCATTATAAAAATGATGCCAAAATTTCGGATAAATAATAACGCAAAAAGTATTGACAGGGGAGGATGAATGTGGTATGATAAAAGTACAAAGCAATCCGATTGGAATGATGAAGAAGGAGGTATTTTTATGAATCAGCTGAAAAAGACAATCGCCGCATTGACCGCATTTGTTTCCGTTGTCTGTACAAGTGCATTGACAGCAAATGCATCCATCATCGAGCCGTGGCAGTTTACATGCACCGAGGGTGAAAATGGTACGGCGATCGTTACAACCTATAACAGAGATTATGGATTTCTGGTTGTGACTGACGGCACGGAACTTGAAACATTCGAACACAACGGTAATCTGAATCAGCCTCTACGTACGATGGAGGAACTTCCCAGCATTCCGCAGGAATGGGACTGGGAGATGGGCTGTGATGATCTGGTTGGACAGTATGACGACACGAACAGATATTATCATGTGGATCTGAATTGCAGTGCGGGCTGGGAAAACCTCTCTGCAATTGCAAGGGATTTTATGCTGGAACATGATGGTGTTGTGGATGTAATCCTTCTGGAACATGCTTACTCCGGTACACCGGAATGGTATGGCGATTTTGAAATCTATTATCGTGACGATGCAACAGATGCAGAAATCACTGCATTTCGTGAGAATGCTGACAAGAGTGTTCTGCATGAGGTGCAGGCAGATTATGCTGATACGGAAAATGTACCTGATTATGAGATGCTTTCCCGCAGTTTTGCAGCTTGTGAAGCATTCCTGACACAGAATGCAGAATTTGCGTCCTGCGTGGATTTTGTTCAGCCCAGTCTGCTGATCAGTGGTGATGGTAAGGTTGTTTATGCAGGGGGATCCGCATGGGAAGGTATCGGAGATACGGATGGCAATGCAGTAATTGATGCAGCGGATGCTTCCAAAATTCTGGAAATGGCTTCTGTTGTTGGATCCGGTGTTCAGACTGCGGTGAATGAATCAGAGGATGTGAATGCAGACGGCAATGTCAATGCGATAGATGCTGCCGCTGTGCTTTGCTATGCCGCCGCACAGGGTTCCGGAGATCCGCTGAGCTGGCTTGATATTCTCCGCAAGTAATGTAATCCACAAAAAAGCAGGGCTTCACCGCCTTGCTTTTTTCTATGTTCAGCTCTTGCATTCTGCGGCGGTTTGGTGTATAATAAAGAAGTGAGATTATGTACACAAGCCAAAAGAAAGAGGTGTCGTTATGGCAGCGATCGGATTTGATAACGAAAAATACCTGCATATGCAGTCCGAGCATATCCGTCAGCGAATCGCTCAGTTCGGCGGTAAGCTGTATCTGGAGTTCGGTGGCAAACTCTTTGATGATTACCACGCATCCCGTGTGCTCCCCGGTTTTCAGCCCGACAGCAAGCTGAAAATGCTGCTCCAGCTCAAAGAACGTGTGGAGATCGTCATGGCGATCAATGCAGCGGATATTGTCAAGAATAAGCTGAGAACCGACCTCGGCATTACCTATGACCTCGATGTGATCCGCCTGATCGACTGTTTCCGCAAGATCGGTCTGTATGTCAGCAGTGTGGTCATGACCCGTTTTGAGGGACAGACTGCCGCTGTTGCCTTCCAGAAGCGGCTGGAATCCCTCGGAGTGCGTGTCTACCGGCATTATTCCATCGAGGGCTACCCCTCCGATATTCATAAGATCGTCAGTGATGAGGGCTACGGCAAGAACGAATATATCCCCACCACCCGTGAACTCGTCGTTGTTACCGCCCCCGGTCCCGGCAGCGGCAAAATGGCGGTCTGCATGTCCCAGCTCTACCATGAGAACAAGCGTGGCTGCAAGGCTGGCTATGCGAAGTTTGAAACCTTCCCCATCTGGAATATCCCCCTGAAGCATCCGGTCAACCTTGCCTATGAAGCCGCAACCGCAGACCTGAATGATGTGAATATGATCGACCCGTTCCATCTGGAAGCCTACGGTGAAACCACGGTCAATTACAACCGTGATGTGGAAATTTTCCCCGTGGTGACTGCAATGCTGGAAAATATCATGGGTGAGTGCCCCTACAAATCCCCCACGGATATGGGTGTGAATATGGCTGGCAACTGCATCATTGACGATGAAGCCGTCAAATCCGCATCCCGTCAGGAGATTCTCCGCCGTTACTATGCCGCTATGTGCGACCAGCGGAAGGGAATTCTCAGCGAGGAGATCACCCTCAAACTCAAGCTCCTCATGAAGAAAGCCGGCATCACTGTGAATGACCGTGCAGTGACCGCACCTGCCCTCCAGCGTGAAGCACTGACCGGACTTCCGGCGGCGGCAATGGAGCTGCCGGACGGCACAATCGTGACCGGAAGAACCTCCGAGCTGCTCGGTGCATCCTCCGCACTCCTGCTCAATGCCCTGAAAAAGCTTGCAGGTCTTGCAGATGAGGTACATGTGATGTCCCCAACCATCATCGAGCCGATCCAGCATCTGAAAGTGGATCATCTCGGCAACCGGAATCCCTGTCTGCATACGGATGAAACCCTGATCGCACTTTCCATCTGTGCTTCCATGGATGAAAAAGCAGAGCTTTGCATGCAGCAGCTGGACAAGCTCCGTGGCTGCGAGGTGCATTCCTCCGTTATCCTTTCGCCTGTGGATGAAAAGGTGTTCCGCCGCCTCGGTGTGAATCTCACCTGTGAACCGGTCTATAAGTAAAATTGTCCCCCTGCACAGGCAGGGGGGATTTTTTTATACAGTGTAGCCCTTTTCCCTCAGCTCATCAATCAACTCTCCCAGAATTTCCGCATTTGTGGAAGAAACCGAATGCAGCAGCAGGATCTCTCCGCCGTGTGCCGCATCCGTCAGCTTTTGCAGGGATGCCGCCGGTTCCGGCTGATTGTCCGTGATCCAGTCCACATACGCATAACTCCAGAACAGCGTCTTGTAGCCCAGCGACTGTGCCGTTTGCAGCGTTTCCTCCGAGTACTCACCGCAGGGGAAACGGAAATACTGCATCGTATAGCCATATTTCTCGATCACATAATCATGCAGTGCAGAGATCTCCTCCCTCGCTCCTGCATCATCCAGTGTCGGCAGTGCTGCATGTGTCATGCCGTGGTTGCCCAGCATGTGCCCCTCGTCGATCATCCGCTGTACAAGCTCCGTTTCCGTCTTTGCATAATCGCCCGTCAGAAAGAAAATTGCCGTTGCATCCTTTTCAGCCAGTGTATCAAGAATATCCGCAGTATAGCCGTTTTCATAGCCCTGATCGAATGTCAGGATGATCCGGCTCCTGTCCGGTGTTGTCGCATACGCTCCGTATTTGCCGTACTGTGCATCAAAATCCAGTGCACCTGTCGGGCAGTTGTTCCCGTCCACCTGTGTGCCCTGTCCATAGCCGATGCCCCTCGATGCCGAAACCGGCATCACCTGAAGCATACTGCAAAGCAGCAATGCTGCGATCCATTTCATATTATCACTCATTTCTGCGGCAGATGCCGCAGAGTTATTGTGTGCAGGGCATGCACCATTATCCGAGGTACAATCATGAAAAAAGACGGTGCCAAAACACCGTCCTTTATTCTTACAGCAGCACGCCGCCATGCATCAGTGGTTGAGGTAATGCTTCACCAGCACCTGCAGCAGCTCATCACGATCAATGTGACGGATCAGGCTGCGGGCATTGTTGTGCGTGGTTATGTAGGTCGGGTCCTCCGACAGAATATAACCAACGATCTGATTGATCGGATTGTAACCTTTCTGTACAAGGGCATCATAAATGATGGTGAGATTCCTCTTAAGCTCGATCTCCCGCTCCTCGTTCACTGAAAAAGTCATCGTTTTATCAAACATGATGCTTCCTCCTCCTCTCATAATATCCACTACCATTATAACCGATTTTCGAGTATATCACAATACTTTACACGGTATTTTCATTTGCATTCTACGTTTTGTAGGTTTTCCATGCTTAAAATTTGTGAAAAATGCCGAAAACCGCAGGGGGAACCCCTGCGGTTCGGCGTTGCCGTTATTCGCAGGTCGGGCAGGATCTCTTCACGAAGGAATCGCACTCGGTACATTCCGGTACAGTCGGGTTCGCTTCATGTGTGCCGACCTTGATGCAGTCCAGACTGCAATAGTCCTCAGTAGCCATGTTATACTTGCACTGGGAAACAGTGCAGCGGATGTTATCGTTCTTCTTCATCTGGTTCATGATGGAAAAACCTTCTTTCTGTAAATTCTGCCCCATCGGGGGACAATCATAGTGTACCCCGTCAGAAACAGAATATACAGATCAGATGAAATCTTCGAGCTTTGCATCCTCGTTGCCGGAGCCGATCGCAGCCGCATAAGCAAGGATCGCTGCTGCATCCGTTGCGTCGATTGCAGCATCCCCGTTGACATTTGCCGTCAGCTCCTGTGCTTCGGTCAGACCGCTTTCCGCGCCCGTACCGATCTTTGCCGCAGCTACCAGAATCTGTGCCGCATCCGCTGCATCCACATTGCCGTCCTCGTTCACATCGCCGGGAACGCTTGCATCCTCTGTGAAATTTGCGGTTACGGTGTACTTGGTACCCCACCAGTGGGAGCTGTCATTCACAACAGAAATATAATAGGTACCGGCTTCGACTTCGTATTCACCGAGTGTGACCAGTGCATTGACGCCATCCACAGCCTTTGTCTGAAGAACATCACCGTTTTCGTTCATCAGGGAAAGCTGCCAGTATTCATCATCATTCTGTGCATACGGTTCAATTGCAAAGTTCACGTCGATCACGCCGCCCTTGGGGAGTGTCAGCTTGAAGTAGTCATGGCACTTACTTGCATGGATTTTGCCGTTGATGGGTGTGTTGACCGCAAGATCATCTGCCTCGGAGAGAGAGCCATTGCTTTCGGTTTCCCACAGATCGTCAACAGTTGCAGCAGTCAGAACATACTGTGTATGTGCATAGTAGTCATCATCCTGAATACGGATGTAGTAAGTACCTGCATCCAGACCGAGTGTCGTGAAATTGTAGGTCAGCTTGTTGCCTGTGATGGCATAGGCGGTAAAAGCATTGCCGTTTTCATAGCAGATCGAAATACCCCAGTATTCGTTGGAAGTAGAGTCGGAAGAAATCTTGACAGGATCGAAATGGAAAGATACGCCGCCGGCTTCCTTCAGTTCAAACTTATAGTAGTCCACATCATCCTTCGTATAGATGATACCATTTGTGGGGGTGTTCAGCTCCAGTGTGCTTGCATTGTCAAGCGTATCATTGTTTTCCAGCTCCCACGGTGTTTCCGTATCCGTTGTAACTGTGATGGTATAGGGAACAGCGGACCAGTAGGAAGAGCTGTAGCCGTAGATCTTGTAGTAATATGTGCCTGCCTTCAGACCAATATCATTCATATTACCGGAGGTAGTGTTGCCGGTATAGGTGTAATGGCCCAGAAGTGAATTGTTGTCATTATACAGGTCCAAATACCAGTAAGAATTATTTGTAGAAGTTGTGATCGGTTCTTCGATGCTGATGTTGAAGCGGACAGCCGCATCCTCTGTCAGATCGATCTTGTAGTAGTCCTCATCACCATAGGCATGGATATTGCCGGTGATCGGTGTGCCGATTGCAAAATCATCTGCATCAGCAAAGCTGTTATTGAATTCGCTTTCGTATGCCTTATCCTTGGCAGCAGCTGCAGTCAGGGAGTAGCTGCCGGTATAGTAATAATCATCATCGGAAACGACCTTGACATAATATGTACCTGCACCCAGACCAATGGTTCTCATCTTGTGGTTCAGGGAATTGCCTGCAACGGACATGGACTGTATGATCTTATCGCCGCTGTCGCCCGCATACAGATATACCTTCCAGTATTCATTGCTGTTGGTGGAGATCAGCTCCGGAATAGAGAATGTCACATCCAGTGCAGCGTCCTCTTCCAGAACCAGCTTGAAGTAGTCTGTCAGATTTGTGCCGGGGGTGCTGCCGCCGATGGGCGTGTCCAGTGTCATGAGATCCGCTGCTGCCAGTGTGTCGTTGTACTCGGATTCATACTCGATTTCTGTGTCAAACTTTGCTGTCAGCGTATAGGTCTGATCCGTGAAATAATATTTGCTGTCGGACGGTGTGAGGGAAAGATAATAAGTACCTGCATTCAGACCAAGACCGTTCAGATTGTAGATGAGCTTTGAGCCGGTGATGTTGTGGGTTCTCATTACCGCACCATTTTCATCATAGAGGCGAAGTGTCCAGCGGGTCTGATTGGTGTATTCGGTGGCAGCCTCTGTGATGGTGAAGTTGAAGTCGAGTTTGCCGTCCTCGGTCAGTTCCAGCTTGAAGAAGTCCTTGTCGGACATACTGCTGGAATTGCCCTGGATGGGTGTGTTGACTGCCAGTGCATTGGCAGCGGCAACTGTGCCGTTTTCTTCGGTTTCTGTCAGTACTGTGGATTCAGTGGTTTCCCCTTCGGCAGAAGCAGGAAGAACGGAGAATCCACACAGCATTGCCAGTGCAGCAGCTGCTGCGGTGAGCTTCTTGATGTTCATAGTTCTTACTCCCTTTTTTCCTTTTTCGCAGATGTCATGGATGGGTAACAGCAATGCCCTGCCAAAACAGGGCATCACAGTTGCATTTTGCTTACTTCTTGCCGAACAGACCGCCCAGACCGCCGAGCACGTCCCCCAGGTCGTCAAGCTTGATCTTTGCCTTAATGCCTTCCACAATGCCTTCGATCTGGTCGTTGGGCAGGTCAACGCCAAGCAGGGATTCCACTGCACTGATCGGGTCATTCTGGAACTTTGTCAGCAGATCCTTGTCGTTCTTGATCTTTTCGGTCAGTTCTTCAATTTTTGCTTTGATGTCCATCAATTTGCACCTGTCTTTCTGTAAATTACGGTTGCCCGTAACACCAGTATAGCACAAAATTGCGGTAAAATCAAGGGGGTTTCAGAAATTTCTACAGAATATGCCAAAGATCCGGCAGCTCTTCCAGAAAAAGGTCCTCTGCCAGCGTCCGCAGAGCTTCCAGATGGGACATGACCTCCGGATGCTCCGCCTCGATCAGAGCCGGCAGTCCTGCCAGCAGCTCACGGATCGGGTCGAGGCGTTCTCCGTCTATGAAGATCCCCGTCCTGTCGTGGAATTCCTCCCAGAGCACCAGAAGCTCACCGCATTCCTTTTCAGCCGCCTCCATGTCGCCGGCTTTGACCGACTCCATGATGATTTCCGTCTGTGCGGCAAATTTTCCGCACTGCCGTTGGAGCGTGAAAAGCCCTGTCACGCAGAGGATCCCCAGCAGGAGAAGGATCCCAGCACTGATTTTCAGCCGGTTCATGCACCATTCCTCCTTCCGTTCCTGCGGCGTACCACATGGCAGCTGCACGCCTTATCCGCTGTCAGCAAAAATACCTCTTCCAGCTCCATGTCCTTGCTCCGAAGAACGGCACGCAGCCATTTTTCATCCTGTCCGATGGCTTCGAGAGCCTTTTCACGGAGCTGTCCGTCCGCTATGATGATCTGCGGCGGATCAAGGTCACGCTGTACCGTGTGCACATCCTTTTTCGTTGCAGGCTGTTCCTCCGATTTCTGGTACACCGATACGGAACCGTTCGTTTCCACGATCGCAAACTGCACCTCGTCCACGGAAAACACACCGCTTGTCCGCAGCGTGCTCATGAGATCATCCACGGAAAACCGCAGAGCATGGAGCATTTCCTGATCGATCTCACCCTCACGGATGATGATCTTCGGGCTGCCCGAGATCAGCCGCCGGAGCTTCACGGATTTGAGTGAACCCCACGAAACGATCACCTCGAAGCAGACCAGTGCAAGGATCGGGAGAATTCCACGCAAGAGGGGGATCTCCGTGTCCTCCAGTGACAGTGTTGCAATGTTCGATACCAGTATGGTAATGACCAGCTCCGAGGGCTGCAATTCGCCCAGCTGCCGTTTGCCCATCAGCCGGACGGAAAAGATCACCACGATGTAAACGATCAGTGCACGGATGAATAGTATCGCCATAACAGTCCTCCTTTTGCTGTTTTGTCCGATTCTTCTCAAAGTATGACCGCCGTGCACGAAAATATACCGCAGAAACGCAAAAACTCCCCGACAGCGTAAGCCGTCGGGGAGCAGAATGTCTGTAATTATTCAGTCAGGGACTTGATGTGAGCGATCGCAGCCTGTGCGTACTCGTTCACCTTGGGAGAGCTGTCGCTTGCGAGAGCCTTCTCATACCATACCAGAGCCTTCTCCGGCTGGGAACGCATGCCGCCGCTGCCCTTGAGGTAGATGTCACCGATTGCAAGCTGGGAGAGCACCAGACCTCTGTTGGAAGCCTCCTCGTGCCAGTCGATCGCACGGGTCGGATCCTGCGGGAAGGGATAGGTACCCTTTTCATAGCTGTCCGCTACCTGGAACATCACATGGAGCAGTACCTCACGCTCCTTCTGTTCGAGGGAGGGGAGCTGATCCTTGATCTCACGCAGGAAGCTGAACATGCTGATCATGTAGTTCTTGGTTCTCGGCTTGCCGAGGAATGTCCATGTGCCGTTCTCGTCCATCTCGGAAACGGTGAAGATTGCATAATCCACCAGCTCGTCGAGCTTGTCGGATGTGATCACCGGCTTGGTTTCAGAAACCTCTTCCTCCTGAATGCGAGCCTTTTCAATACGCTCAAACAGCAGGTTTTCCTTCATATTGGAGATCTTGTTCATCAGTTCTCTGTAACGGAGCTGGCGGTTTTCGTCACCGGACAGACCAGCCTTTCTCTCCTGCATGATGATGTAGTCGAGCATGTGCACGCACTTCTCCATCGGTTCGATGTCTTCCAGACGGGAGGACATGGTATCAATACGCTCTGCGATCAGGCGGTACAGGAACATTGCCTTATCCATGTGCAGGGTGTGAGCCTCCGATGTGCCCAGCTTGCCCTGACGGAATTCCTCGTCTGCTACGCTCTTGAGCTGTTCTACGCCCATCTTGTCCGTACCTTCACGCCACTGATGTGCACCGCAGTTTGTACAGTTGACACCATTACCGTGCAGCTTCTTACCGCAGTTGTAACAAATTTTTGCTGCCATAATCATTATCTCCTTTGCATGTTCGGCTGCACAATTCCCCCTGTACACCCGTCAAATTTCCTCTTCCATTATATCACAAATACAGTAAAACTGCAATAGTTGATTTTGATTTTGTTAGAATTGCACAATCCGAGCCGTCATTTTGCACAAATCGGACAAATTTCTGAAATCCTCTGCCGGATCTCCTGTGCAGCACGCAGGACGAATGCATCCGCCTCCTGTGCGGTCAGGTAGGGAAATTCCCTCTCTGCATCGGCATGATCCTCCGCATAAAACGCCTGAATATGGGCGAATTGCACGGGAAGATGCTGTTTCCCGTAATAGGGGAGGAAGTCATTTGTATAGTCCGAAAGCTCCAGAAAGCGTTTCCACGCCGGAAAATCGGGATGCCTGCGGAGAAAGAGGTGATCGAGGTCGTACCAGTCCGCTTTGACACGGCGGTAGTATTCTGTACGGTCGGTCCGGTACAGCTCTGCGAACCGCTGTTTGAGGGGGAGATTGATCAGCTCCGACCAGAGCACATCGGTCATGAGGTGGGCGAAGTACCCTAGATAGAAGGAGAGGCGTGCAGGGTCGGTTTCGTCCCTGCCGAACTGCTCCCAGAAGCGGGAATGATCACAGCCCTGTTTGCCGCCGCTGGTGAAATGCGTGACGTTTGTGGGCGGATCAAAGCGGTCATTGCCGAGGGCAAAACCGCAGTCAGGGGCAATATTGCCAGCCAGAAAATGGGTTTGTTCCACATTGAGATGCGGCAGCAGTGCATCCGCAATGCGGAGGTGGATGATCCATGATGCCATAGTGTTCCTCCTTTTTGATTAGGTCGTGTTGACACTAAGCCTGACAACGCATCTTTTCGGCAAAATTTCACGCATCCTGCGTTGAAAAGGTTTGACAGGCGACAGCCTGCCTGCACCTTTCCGCCTTGTCTGCATGAAATTTCTGCTCGAAAATCTGCATATCATTTTAGTGTCAACACTCCCTAGTCCGGCAGTCCCACAGCATAGATCACTTCCATCCATGGAACATTACATTTTTCCAGCCGTTTTTACACATACCTCACACCCAATTTTTCAAGTCCTTCCCTCATTTTTCTCCGTTTATCAGCGGAAAATCGGCAGGCGGTAGCTTTTTCAATCAGAGTCACTTTCGCACCGGTTTTCACCGCACCCTTTGCGGTTGCACCGACACAGCCGCATTCATCCAGACCGCAGACTGCGATTTCCGTATAGCCCTGCTTCTGCATGAATGTGCGGAATGCTTTCGCTGTGTAGGTATCGGGGAGATTCTTCTCAAAATACAGATCGGACACAATCTCCAGACCCTCATACAGCTCCGCACCCTTTGTCCCCTTGATGGAAAATCCGATCAGGGCACGGTTTGTCGGGAGATTCGGGAACATCTGTGCAATGTAGATAATATCCCATCCCTCCGCTTGACAGCTGCGGATGGTTGCATTGACCGCCTGCATCAGTGCAGCGGTATCATAGGAAAACATCGGTTTTCTCTCATTCCAGAGATAATCATTCTGCAAGTCGATGACAAGCAGGGCTTTCTGGTTCGGCATGGTGCATTCCTCCCTTGGTGTCATTCCATCTCCCACTCAATCTCAATATCCTTGGAGATCTTTTCCATGGGCTTATGCAGGCGGTTTGCGAGGGAATTGGTGGGAGCAGCAGCACAGCGGAGGAGCTGTCCATCCGATGCAGGGCATTCCGGACAGCCATAATTGACCGATTTCACGCCGCTGATCTTCTGCCCCAGTGCGGAAGCAAGCATTTCCGCCTTTGCACGGGCATCGGCAACGGCATTCCGCAGGACGAGCTGTTCTTTTTCACTGATGTCTGCAAGTGAATGCTCCATGCGGAATTCCACATCGGACATGTTTTCCAGCAGTTCCGTTATCCGTTCCATAAGGGCAGGATCGGCGTTCACCTTGATGGAAACGCTTCTGCTGAAACGATACTGCGGACGATCGCCATAGGACTGACCGACAGAATAGTTCCCCATTACAAAGGCTTCCGGTGCAATTTCCATCCGGTCAAGCATGGTCTGCAAAAAATGCTCCATCTGCTTTTTGCCGGCGGTGATCGCCTCACCGGAGGAACGTGCAGACGCTTGAATTACTGCGTGAATCGTGAAGATCTCCGCTTCAAATTCCTGCTCTGCATAGCCCTGTGTTCTGACTGTACCCATGGTATTACCTCCTATAAAACACATTTTCCTCATTATAGCACAGGGGATGGGGAAAGTCAACATTTTTCCTTATTCCGGAAACCCGTACAGCACGAAATACACAATCATCGAAATGATGTCAATCAGCAAAACTGTGCCTAAAACAATGAGTCCGATTTTTAAGCCGCATTTTGCTTTTGTCTTATTTGCATCCGTGAATACTTTCTGGCCGATTTCATGGATGATTTCCTGCTGTGCGGACGTTTTCGCCTGCGGGGGTGTTTTATCCAGAACAAGTGCATCCAGCGAAATTTCAAACAGATCACTCATCGCAATCAGCTTTTCCATATCCGGAGTGGAATCGCCCAATTCCCATTTGGAAACAGTCTGTCGGGATACATGCAGACGATGCGCAAGCTCCTCCTGCGAAAAACCCCTCTGTTTCCGTAGTTCGTACAATTTATGATGAAATTCCATGATGTTCATTCCTGCCTTTCCATATAGTTACCATGACAGCCAGCGTTATTCCCAGTACTGCCGTTGTCACAATACTTGCCTCTATGCCATAACTGCCGCCGTTCCAGATTTCTCCTACGGTTCGCAGCTGGAATATGGCGGTTATCGTTTCCTCATTTCCGCTGAGGTTCAGCCCCAGAACGCCGTACAGAACCGCATTCCAACATGAATGCAGACCACACGCCGCCCAGATGCTCCCGAACCGAATCGTCAGCAGGGAGAGGATGCACGAAATCAGCACAAGATTGATTATGCCGACCACACCATACAATATTTCTGCTTCCAACAGCGTCGGCAGATGGGGTATCAGGAACAACCCCGTGCTGACGGAAACAGCGATCCGAACGGAGGGCTTTGCTTTCAGTGCATGGAGTACGATTCCACGGCAGAGGAATTCTTCCGCCGCACCCTGCACCACAAAGCCGCCAATCAGAAGCAGAAGCATCGTGAGATTGATATTTCCGGAGATGCCGCAGAATTCCATGCTGCCTGTCAGAATGATTGCGATGACGGTAAACAGCAGCAGCAGAATTCCGATGAACATTCCCAAAAAATAATGCCTGATATTCCCTGTCAGCCCCATTTCGGAGAGGGGCTTTTTCTCGATCCATTTCCAATAGAACAGTGCCGTCCCTGCCACGATGCCGAATCCATAATAGGTGATCAGCATGATGGTCTGCGCATCGAGCATTTCTCCGGCGAAAACATTTTTCCCAAGTGCAAAATGCAGAAGAATGGCAATTCCCTCCGCCACACATAAACCTATGATATAGCACAGCCAGAATGCAAGAATCTTTTTGAGCACGAACGGCACATCCGGCATATCCGTCCGGTTGTTGAAAGGGCTGATTGCCTGCAGGTATTGTTTCCATTTTTTCATTGTGGTTTCCTCCCATCAGTTGATGGGTATATCATAGCATTTCCCTGCAAAAAGGTCTACCAATTATGCCTTGCAATCCGTCAATGTACGCTGACAAACGTGTTAACATTCGTTGCAACGGCTATTTTTCGAAGAAAATCAGCACATCTGATTTTGATGAATTTTTCTCATTATAGCACAGGACATGGGGAAAGTCAAGGAAAACCACGGCGGGTCGCCGCTGACATTCGCTGCCTTTGCACTTCGTGCAAGCGGCAGCAGAAAACCGCCCCCGAAAGGACGGTTTCAGTCTGTCGAAAAACCTTGTTAGGTTCAAAGGACGAAGTCCTTTGGCGGGTTGAGGGTACGCAGTACCCTCGCAATATAGCCCCTCCCCCTCTGGGGGAGGGGTTGGGGTGGGGGCAATCTTTGGGGTGCTAACCCCCCCAAAAAAGACTTTTTTGACACGCTGA
>JAFTQJ010000042.1 GCA_017462785.1 Oscillospiraceae bacterium
CTATGATTTCCGTCAGCTTTCTGAGGATGATTTGCAGTTTGTTGTTTCTCTTATTAACAACAGACCTCGCAAGTGTCTCGGCTTTCTTTCTCCGCTTGAATTCATTTCTGCTAAGTGTTGCACTTGACTTGACATTCTGCCCCCTCCCCATTGGGGAGGGGTTGGGGTGGGGCAGCTTTGGGGTGCTAACCCCAGAAAAAAGACATTTTTGACAAGCTGGGGCACACTGCAAAGATGCGGTGTGCCTTTTTTGCAAGCCAACGCAAACCAAAGTCTTGACATTTGCATAAAAATCGGATATAATATATCGTGAGGAACTTTAAAGGATTTTTCCGGATGATAAAGTTCGTCACCAAAACGGCAGAACACTGCCGCAAATCAAGGAGGTAATTACCAATGGCACTGACAAATAATCAGAATGTCCTCAAGTGGGTTGACGAGATGGTTGCCCTCTGTAAGCCGGACAAGGTAGTTTGGATCGATGGCTCCAAGGAGCAGCTCGATGAGCTGATTAAGGAAGTAACATCCCTTCCGGACGGCGATCCCAATAAGATGTATGTACTGAATCAGGAAAAGCTCCCGGGCTGCCTGTACCACAGAACCGCTGTGAACGACGTTGCTCGTGTTGAGGACAGAACTTTCATCTGCACCAAGACACAGCAGGATGCAGGTCCGACCAACTACTGGTGCGATCCGCAGGAAATGTATGCAAAGCTGACTCCCATGTACGATGGTGTCATGAAGGGTCAGACAATGTATGTCATCCCCTATTCTATGGGTCCGGTAACTTCCCCGATCTCCAAGGTTGGTGTGGAGCTGACTGACTCCATCTATGTTGTTCTGAACATGAACATCATGACAAGAATGGGCAAGGACGCTTTCACAAAGCTGGGTGATACCTCCAACGACTTCGTTCGTGGTCTGCACTCCAAGGCTGACGTGGATCCGGAGAACAGATACATCTGCCACTTCCCCGAGGACAACACAATCTGGTCCATCAACTCCGCTTACGGCGGCAACGTAATCCTGTCCAAGAAGTGCTTCGCTCTGCGTATCGCTTCCTTCCAGGGTAAGAACGAGGGCTGGATGGCTGAACATATGCTCATTCTGGGCGTTGAGAAGCCGAACGGCGAAACAAAGTACGTTTGTGCTGCGTTCCCGTCCGCTTGCGGCAAGACCAACCTCGCAATGCTGATCCCGCCGGAGGGCTACAGAAACAAGGGCTACAAGGTTTGGACAGTCGGCGACGATATTGCATGGCTCAAGCCCGGCGAGGACGGCAGACTCTATGCAATCAACCCTGAGAACGGCTTCTTCGGCGTTGCTCCGGGTACCAACATCAACTCCAACCCGAACGCTCTGCAGTCTACAATGAGCGACACCATCTTCACAAACGTTGCAATCAACAATGATGACAACACTGTATGGTGGGAGAAGCTCGACAAGAATCCGCCTGTAAACGCAACAGAGTGGACAGGTCCGGTTGTTAACGGCCCTGAGTTCATTGCAAACGGCGGCAAGCTCGCTCATCCGAACTCCAGATTCACAGCTCCGGCAAAGAACTGCCCCTGCCTGTCTCCTGAGTTCGACAATCCGCAGGGCGTACCGGTATCCGCTATCGTATTCGGCGGCCGCCGTGCATCCACCACTCCGCTGGTATACCAGTCCTTCGACTGGACACACGGTACCTACATGGGTTCTGCTGTTTCTTCTGAAACAACCGCAGCAGCTGCTGGTGCAGTAGGCGTTCTGCGTCATGACCCGATGGCTATGAAGCCGTTCATTGGCTACAATGTAGGTGACTACTGGGCACA
The DNA here is from genome assembly GCA_017462785.1 of Oscillospiraceae bacterium. Taxonomy (GTDB): domain Bacteria; phylum Bacillota; class Clostridia; order Oscillospirales; family Ruminococcaceae; genus UBA3855. The sequence continues at coordinate 1,815 of JAFTQJ010000042.1, forward strand.
CTGGCTCGAAATGGGCAAGAAGCTGGGCGACAAGGCTCCGAAGATCTTCAACGTTAACTGGTTCAAGCAGGACGAGAACGGCAACTTCATCTGGCCGGGCTTCGGCGACAACATGCGTGTTCTGGACTGGATCATCGAGAGATGCGAAGGCAATGTAGACGCAGAGGAAACTGCAATCGGTTATCTGCCTAAGAAGGGCGACATCAACGTTGAGGGCATCGAGGACGAAGTAACTCCCGAGATCATGGACAAGCTGCTGGCTGTTGACACTGATCTGTGGAAGCAGGAAATCGCTGAGATGAGAAGATACTATGCTGAGGACATCGCTGCTAAGGGCGGCCGTGTTCCGGAGGCTCTGATCGAACAGCTCGACAAGATCGAGGCTCGTCTGAATGGCTGATTGAGCAAATAGAATACCTGGGAAGCCGTTCCGTTTGGGACGGCTTTTCTTTTTATAGAGGGTGATGTTATGGGAACAAATATTGACAAGCTTGTCAGTAGATGCAATGAACGTGCAAATGCTCTTTTTTTCAAACAATACGGCAGAAAAGCTGTAGCTGTTCCAGAGGATGATGAACCCTGGTTTCTGGCTTTGAGTGAAGCGATCGAACAATGTGGAGGTAAGCAGGAAGATGATTTGCGTCAGCACATGCTTTCAGATGCATTGGATCATATTGTTTGGAATTGGGACAGCTATGATGATATAGAACAGCTTCAAAAGCTTCCGCATATGAAGTTTATTCTTCGTGAATCTTCCAAAACAGACGATGCATATTTTCAGTCAATCTATTATTTCTTTCGAGGAAAAAACAGGAGCTGTATCAGTTATCTGAGGCGTTTTGTAAGTGAATACCGAAAAGAGAAGGATGAAGAATGGTTTGGCTTGCATTTTCTGCCGTTCAAAAATGCATATAAAGGTTTTTGGGACAGCGTGGACCGGATGTTCAGGGAATACAAATTGTCGCCCGATCTGCGAATCCTTTGCTGTGCAGCCAAAGCCTATTATACATCGGAAAGCAATGCAGAAGCTGTGGAAGTACTTTGTTCATTGATGCAGAAAATTCCGGACAGTCCAATGCTTAATGAACTGCTTGGATTTGCCTACTACAGAGAAGGACGCTGGCAAAATGCTGCGGCATATCTTGAAAATGTAAAAACACCATATCTCTGCTCGTTATGCGACCTCTGGTTTTATAAGGGCTGGGCATATGGAAAATGCAGAGAAACGCTTTTCGAGATCCAAGCCTATGAGAAATGCAGAGAAATAGACGAGAATGGGGCATTTGTACTTAACAACCTCGGCTATTCCTATTATAAAGCACATCAATACCAGAAAGCTTTGGAAATATTTGAGATCTGTCTAGAGCGAAAGCTTGATCTTCGTTTTTCTGTGAATAACTATGTCAGCACGCTCATTGCACTGGGTCAATACAAAAAAGCCAAGCAATTCGCCAAAAATCCACCGCATAAAATTGCAAAGTATCTGCTGGAAAAACTAAAAACCAAGCCCGATGTCAATGCAAAGCAGACGATTCCCGACGCACCGGAGCTGGGGGAAACCACGATGCAGAACAATCGGTTTGCAGTAAATGCCGGAACGCAGTTTTCCAGCGAACGCCTGCTGGAAGAGGAGCTGGAGGAACGTATGAACAAGGGTTTGCCTGTATTCGGCATGAACCTGAAAATGTATCGCCGCAAGGGAATTTATGGCAGGCAGTTCATCATTCCAGAAGGCAGGCTTGACCTGCTGGCGGAGGATGCAAAGGGTAATCTGTATGTGATTGAGCTGAAAAAAGACAGCGGCTATGATAATGCCTATGAACAGACTGTGCGATATCTCGAAAGTCCCACAATGCAAAAGCTGTCTGGGAAAAGGAAACTGTACGGCATCATCTGCCTGAATGATCCATCAAACAAGCTGATCCAAGCTGTAAAAAAGGATACAAGAATCCGCCTGTTTGAATACCAGATTTCTTATTCGGAAGTGTTGTAATAGAGAAAACCGTCCTTTCGGGGGCGGTTTTCCTATTTGTACAATATATCCATGATGGATATACAAGAATTGTGCATCCCTCCAAAATACAGAGAAACCCCTTGACTATCCATCATGGATATAGTATAATATATCCATGATGGATATAATAATGCAAGGAGGTATGGCATATGGCAAAAACAAGCCCCTATGAATCGGGGGAACTGACGGACAGTATTTTTCTGATCCTGCTGACGATGCTCCAGCCGGTGCATGGCTACGGCATTATGCAGACGCTTTCGGAGCTGACGGAGGGAGAAGTGGTGATCGGGCCTGCAACGATGTATACGACGCTGAAAAAGATGAAAGCCGCTGGCTGGATACGGGAAGAAAAGGGCGAAGATGCGAAGATCCTCTATCAGGTCACGGAACAGGGACGGAGTGTACTGGAACAGGATCATGCAAGAAGAAAGCACATGATGGAGCTTGCGGACAGAATGCTGGGAGGGAAAAGCGATGGCAAAATATAAATATCGTATGGGAAATGGTCTGGCGATCTCGCCGGAAAAGGATATGCAGATGTTTGCGGACATGAGTGCAGAGGGCTGGCATCTGGAAGAAAGCGGCGGTATATTCTTTCGTTTTGCCAAAGGCGAACCGCACCGCTACATCTACGCACTGAATATGGACGAAGACACGGACGAAACGATGTACGAAACCTATGCACAGTGCGGCTGGACTCCGGTCATCCGTGAAAAGGGAATGCACATTTTCCGTGCGGAGGAGGGCACACCGCCCATCTTCAGCGATGCAGAATCGAAGTGCGAGGTACTGGAGAAGGAACGCCAGAAATTCGGGATCTATGCGATCATCTGGGGCATCATCACTGTCGTTCTGCTGATTGCTGCGGAAATGACATCCAGCTGGATCCTGATGACCTTCACACTGGTTTGCCTGACGAACACGATTTTCGCACTATTCCCGTTTCTGGCATTACGCCGACAGATCTGTGCGGAACGCAGAAAGGAGCAGAATGATGATTGAAGTGAATTTTGTGGCAGCAGCTGCATTTCTGATTGCCGTGTACTGTACTGTGAAAGCGGCTGTGAAAAGCGGGATACGGGAAATGATGGGAATTCAGGATGACGATGACGATGATGAACCGGAGTTTCCGGAAGAGGCATGATCGGAACCGCCCTTTCGGGGGCGGTTTTCTGCTGCCGCCTGCACGAAATGCATAAGGCAGCGAATGTCAGCGGCGACCCGCCGTGGTTTTTCTTGACTTTCCCCATGTCCTGTGCTATAATGAGAAAAATCCATCAAAATCAGATGTGCTGATTTTCTTCGAAAAATAGCCGTTGCAACGAATGTTAACACGTTTGTCAGCGTACATTGACGGATTGCAAGGCATAATTGGTAGACCTTTTTGCAGGAAAATGCTATGATATACCCATCAACTGATGGGAGGAAACCACAATGAAAAAATGGAAACAATACCTGCAGGCAATCAGCCCTTTCAACAACCGGACGGATATGCCGGATGTGCCGTTCGTGCTC
>JAFTQJ010000005.1 GCA_017462785.1 Oscillospiraceae bacterium
GGGGGTGGGGGGGGGGGGGGGCCCAAGCTTTTAGGTGCTAACCCCTGAATCACTTTTTCAAAAAACAAAGGGCAAAGATATTACTCTTTGCCCTTAATACACATGACGGGTCGAAAACCTGACATGTTTGCTATGAATTTGTAGATATGCACAAATAGATATTGACTGGTTTGTGCACTTTATCTTCTAAGCGAATGACCGCAGCTTTAAAAAAGCTCTGTAAAGACTGCCCCACCCCCTGCCCCCTCCCCTCGGGGAGGGGGAAATAGAGCCGGTGCTTCGCACCGGCTCCGACCAAGGGGCTGCCGCCCCTTGGAATCCTGATGATTCACAATTCATTTTTGCCCTGTGTTTAACTCTGCTCGCTAAGATAAAGACTTACACGGGACTGGATCATGGAAGCTGCCTGCTCTGCGGTCTGGTCGCCGGAGAAGAACATGCCCGCTTCTTCGTCAATGATCTCATACACGGAAACATCGTAGAATGCGGACTGGCTGATGCCCTCCAAATAGGTCATCAGTCTGTCCATTTCTTCCTGTGTCGGATAGCCGATGTCGAATTCCTCATTGCCAAGATAATAGTACTTGTCGTATTCCTCCTTGGTGTTCACTGTTTCATCCATCATGCTCCGGAGTGCACCCTTATGCACGGGGAATGTCCATTCCAGTGTTTTCTGGTACTCCTCGGAGAGCATGTACTTGATGAATTCCCAGATCTGCTCCTGATACTTCGACTGGCTGGATACGGCAATGTTGAAGCTCGGGTTGAATACGCCGCCGTTGCCCTCCTCCGAAGATGTCGGGAAGCCGATGAAGGTCACGTCCTCCGTTGCAAAGTCACCCATCAGTACAGTGTGCATCATTCTCGGTGCGTCAATGTACACCTGTTTGAGCAGTGCGGTGTCGTTGCGGAATGCCATTTCCTCTGCCTGCCAGTAGAGCGTCCAGTCATCTTCGCTCATATTATCATAGTCGATGCTGTCGTCCGCCGGATAGGTGTTGCAAAGCTCCAGAAATTCAATAAACTGCGGATCATCAAAATGACAGGTCGCATTCACGGTGTCAATGAAAGTCCCCATATTGCCCATGCACATGGAATAGAGTGCACTGCTCTTGGTCATGTTCGGGAACGGATCCATATCCTTGGGAACGTTCTTGAGCAGGTCGATGAACTCCTGCGGTGTAATACCCATCTTGTCACCGACATACTCCGTTTTGCCGGCAATGGTTTCGATATAGTAGGAGAAGCTGATCCGCTGGAGCTGATCCTTGTATTCGAGGGACTTGAAGAAATTTTCGAGGTAGTCCTCACGCTTGAATTCCGGATCCTGCTCCATGAGGGAGTAGAGATCCACGAACATGCCCTTGTTGGCATAGGACTCGAAGTTCAGACCCTGTGTGCAGATGATGTCCGCCACCTTGCCGGAGGTCATGTCCTTGCTGAAATTGTCAATGGATGCCTCCCATTCCTCGTCCGTGACCTCGGAGGAATAGTCCTTTACAACGATGCGGATGTCATCATTGGCACGGTTGTATTCACATACTGCGTCCATCAGGTTCGTGTCGCTGTAAAGTGTGGCAAGGCTGATGATCTCCATATTCTCCAGCTCTTCCGGACTGCGTTCTTCCATCAGCCAGAGCGTGGAGCCGTCATACTCGCTGTTATACATGGAGGTCAGGAATCTGCCGTCCGGCAGTGCAGCCACACTGTTCACATAATCGCCGCTGAAATCGGAATTGATCCAGTTCACGACCTCCTCGCAGATGCCGTCCGCAAGCTTGACACCGGAAACGGACTGGGAGTCATAGAAGTAGAAATCATAGTCACCGGAGCCGGCAAAGACACCATTGTAGTATTCCGGAATACCATCCACATCGACTTCCTCCATCAGGAGGGACTCGGGATCGATCTTACCGAAGATCTGACCGCCCATATTGCTGTAGCCGCTGGCATAAACGCTGCCGTCCTTGCCGCAGAAAACGCTGTCGATCCATTCAACATCCAGCTCTGCAATGCCGATCTCCTCAAAATCGCTGTTTCTGACGGAAATGTACTGCATGCCCTCGTCGTCATTGGCAATGGCATAGACATTGCCGCTGCTGTCGGCCATCAGATTATAGTAATAGGTATTCTCCGGAAAATGCTCAGTAATGTCCCTGCCGCCTGTCAGCTTCATGCTGCTGTCGTAGCTTTCCATATAGTAGACCTGAGTGAGGAATTCCCAGTTTTCATCCACGGTGTAGTCGCTGTAAATGACATTGATGCCGCCGTCCTTAGAAGCAAATATGCCCATAACGTCGATCATACGCTCGTCGGTCGCCTGCTTTGCATACTCCAGCTCCAGCGGCGTGAGGGCACTGCTGGCAGGATCGTACAACATTGTCTGGCTCTTATAATCCTGATCGAAGCCGATCATAACCAGCTTGTCGCCTGCCGAAAAGAACCCGCCGATGTCATAGTTGTCCGTTTCGATCTTCTGTGCGGAGTAGGAATTGTCGAAGGAGATCTCAAGGGTGCTTCCTTTCTGACCGCCGCCCTTTCCGCAGCCTGTGAGGGTGACAGCTGTCAGGGCAGCTGTCATGAGTGCTAATGTTCTCTGCATTGTTGTTTTCTTCATTTTTACCATAAACCTTTCCCATAAAATCTATGATCAAGCGGACATGCCGCTGTGATTTCTGAGTTAAAACAGCTTTTGAAAAGCTGTGCCGGAATTCCCCTCCCTCCTGCTGGGCAGAAGGGACGGAGATTCAGGAGATCAGTCGGATCCCTCCGACTTTACCAATGAGCGGAATCTGTTTTTGTATGCCTGACGCTTCGCAGTCAGGAATGTATCCAGCCGCTTCCAGCCCTTCCAGAGCAGGTACAGCCCCGTCAGTACCGGATATGCCAGAAACAGGAGCTGTGCGGCAAGGAGGAGTGCGAGGTCGAAATCGACCATTCTTGCGGCATTTTCCCAATAGGGATATGCCAGTGTATCGGAAACCATCACCATGTCATGCAGATGCCGCAGATGCTCCCAGTGTGTTTTCAGGGAGCTGCGTCCGGTGTTCTGCACCGTTTTCATGGTGGGGTTGTTCTCTGCACCGATTGCCTGTACAAACGCATTTTTGCCGTAATTGCGTACAGGCTCCGGCAGTACCATCTCATAGCAGGAGATCCGTGCTTCGCTGCCCGTTTCAGCCTGCCATGCTTCATACAGATCAAAGGAAATATACATACGGGCAGTTTCGCCGTATGCTCTCTCGGAGGCGTAGTCATCCTCCGCTGCGATCACGCCTGCGACCGGATAGGTACGCTGACCGATCGTGACCAGCATGCCCTCCACATCGGGCGAACCGAACAGATGCCATGCAAGGGTTTCATCCAGCACCACTCTGTCCTGCATCAGATCACTCTCCTGCAAATAGCTGCCGCTGAGGAGCAGCGGAGCATGGAGGAGGAAGAAATCACCGCCCACGGCTGTGACCTGTGCCTGTGCGGAATACCGCTTGGTGCCGGAAGCCGTCACCATGCCGGCAGGTGCACTGTAGGCATCATACCAGAGCCTTGCATTTTCCGCAGACTTTTCAAGTGATGCGGAACGCATGGAGGCATCCACGGATTCACGGATGGATTGCAGACCATCCTGTGTCATGCAGGCATCCTCTGTGAGAAATGCACTCATCTGCGTATAGGGCACATCTCCGCCCGCCTGCCACCTTGCCGCCGCATTCTGGGCTTCGTGCAGGTGGGAAATATGTGCACTGACTGCTGTCAGACCGCCGAAAACTGCCAGCGACAGCAGTGCTCCGCAAAAGCAGATCCGCTGTTTTTTGCTCAGTTTCATGAAAATCAGTCCTCCATCCGGATCTGCATTCCGTTTTCCAGCGGCTTCTCCGAGGTGGTGATGACGAAATCAGAGGACATAATATCGCCGGAAACGGCACTGCTGATCTCATCCGATGCAAGCACATCCACGCTCACACGGTTCGCATAATAGCGGTTGCCGAGGGGAGTGCTCTTGGCGGTCACGACCATGACGAACTTGCCGTCCTTGTCCTCCATGACTGCACTGGTCGGTACCACACAGTCATAGTTGGCACTGGAACAGCTGATGGAGAAGGAAAGGGACTGACCGGCAGTCACATCACCTTCGACATTGAAGGTCAGGATCTTATCGGAACCCGTTGCATTCTGGGTGTCGGTCTTGATATTGACGAGTGTGGCATCAATGCCCCAGCCGTAGCCGTTGGTGACATCTGCCTCCGTGCCGACCTTGAGCTTTTTCGCCTGATTTGCGGTCACGGTGCACTGTACGGTGAAGCCGGAATCGGTCAGTGTGAGGGATGCGAGCGTGTCGCCGTCCATCACGGAATCGCCGGCTGCAAAATTCACCATACTCACAATGCCGTCATGCTTGCTGGTAACTTCGAGTGTGCCGCTGCTCTTTTTCAGCTCCTCCAGCTCTTCCTTCATCTTATTGATCTCGTTCTGCTGGCTCTGCAGGTCGAGGCTGTTCAGCTCCTGTGTGAGCGTGTCATTCTTCTTGGTTTCTGCAAGGGCGATCAGCATATCCTGCAATGCTCTCTCCTGCTGTTTGACCTGTGCTTCAAGTGCACCAATATCCACGGGAGTCTGCTCCTGATAGGCAGTGATGGTGCGGTTGGCATCTTCGATCGCTGCACTCTGCTCTGCAATGGCAGTTTCGATCTGGGAACGGATGCTTGCCGCCGTGCTGTCCAGTGCATCCTGTGCGGCTGCCTGTGCGGTCAGCTTGCCCTCCAGCTCTGCTTTCGTCTGCACGATCTCCTGCTCCTTCTGCTGGATCACGAGCAGTTCTGCTTCTGCTTTCCCGACATCTTCGAGTGCATAGTCCCATGCGAGCTTTGCATCCTCCATAGCACGCTTCAGCATCACATCGCCGCCGCTTGCATCATAGTCCTCTTTTGCACGGGTATACGCCAGCTCCGCTTCATTTGCAGCACGTCCGAGGGCTGCAATGTTCTGTGCCTGTGCCGGGGAATCCACGGTCAGAGCCGCAATGAGTGCGTCATAGGAAGCCTGTACTGCGGCTGCTTCGGCTGCGGCAATCTCCAGAGCCGCCTGAAGCTCCGTCAGGGGCTGGGCATATTCTGCGGAAAGCATGTCATAGATGCCGCTTTCGAGAGCTGTCTGATCCGCAGAAAGTGCGGTCAGGCGGCTGGTGTGCTCTGTGACACGGGACACGGCACTCTCATATTCATAGTCGGAAATACCGCCGCTGCTGCGTGCAGCATTGAGATCGTTGATCGCATCCTGCAAATCCTCACGGGCATTGGCAATGCTCTGATTTTCAGCGGCATAATCGGGAACCGCTGTCAGCAGGGATTTCTGATAATTCAGCTCTGCGGCGGTCAGTGCCTCCTGTGCGGCTTCGTAAGCTTCACTGCCCTCCGCACCTTCAAGTACGAAAAGGACATCGCCCTCCCTGACCTCGTCACCCACCTTGACCTCGACCTTGCCGACAGTGCGTGTACCCTCGGCAGTAACATCATAATTCTGGTTGGCAGTCACGATGCCGGAACAGCGGACGGTTTCCGTCACTGTACCGTAGCCGGCATACTGTGCAGCCACGATGGGCAGGCTGTAATTCTGGATCGTATTGGAAAAGAACGTCAGAACCAGCAGAACAGCCAGAAAGATGATCAGTATGGTTTTGATACGCTCTTTGCGTCGATTGGTTGTTTCATTCATATGGATTCCCTCCTGTGTAGGTGGTTTTTTAGTGACAGTTCTGCTAAATTTGCCCTCCCCCTGCCCCCTCCCGGAGGGAGGGGAAGATTAAGCCGGTGCTCCGCACCGGCACCGGCAAGGGCTAACGCCCTTTGAACCCTCCAATGCAGTCGGCTGCAAAATTTGCAAATCTGATTTTTTGTTTGTTGAGCAGCGATGTTTCCTGCACACAATGCATAGAAACATGCGGTATGGTGCACCGGATCGCAAAAAGGCAAATTGCTCTCACAAGGTACACTCCCAAATGCGTCTGCCGGCACCGGCTCTGTGCTAGCCCTTGACACCGCCGGAATAGGTGATGCCTTCAACGAGGTATTCTTCGCCGTAGAGGAACATGAGCAGTGCGGGGATCATATAGACCACAGCCACTGCAAAGGCAAGTCCCACGTCGCCGGAGTTGATCTGCGAGAGGAACACCGACAGCGGATATTCCGCTTCGTTTTCCAGCAGGATCAGCGGCTGTTCGACCATGTTCCAGTAGTCAATGAATACCAGCAGACCAACGGAAAGCAGGGCACTGCGGGTCAGGGGCATGCAGACATGCCAGAAGATCTGCCACTCGCCTGCTCCGTCCAGCCTTGCGGCTTCAAAATAGGCTTTCGGAATCCGCCGCATGACCTTTGTCAGCAGATAGACGCTGAACGGCGAGAAAATACCCGGCAGGATGATCGCCCAGCGTGTGCCGAGGATCCCCAAATACTCCGAAACCAGATAGTTCGGCACCAGCGTGACCTGATAGGGCATGAGCATCAGGATGATGTAGGCAAAGAAGATCATTTCACGGATCCTCCCCTGCCAGCGTGAAAATCCATATGCCGCAAGTGCTGCCACTGCAAGCTGGAACAGGGTGATCGGTACAACGAGGATCACGGAGTTCCAGAATTTCAGCAGATAATCCGGACTTTTGAAGAGCACCGCAATGTACTGCTGGATGCTGATCATGTCAGGAATGAATTTCAGGTTCAGTTCCTCTGAAATATAGGACTTTTTATCCGCTGACGCACTTTCGATCATTGCACCGTAATTGGCACTGATCTCCTTTTCCGTCATAAAGGAATTGGTGATGGTCAGCACGGTCGGCATGATGAACAGGACTGCTGCAATTGCCGCAAAAATAAACAGAAGTGCCGGCAGCAGGTGCTTATGCAGTTTCTTTTTCATCAGTCCTCCACATCCTCTCCGAATTTACGCTCTGCCAGAAACATGATTCCGATGATGACGATCATCACCAGCGACAGCAGCACTGCCGCACTGGAAAGCTTCTGGTAATCCAGCGAATTGAATGTATTGTTCATGAAGTGCTGGAGCAGGTACATGCTCTCGTACGGATAATCACCCGTCAGCAGGTACACCTCACGGAACATCTTGAATGAGCTGATGATCGACAGGATCGTGACAAAGAGAATTGTCGGGGACAGATAACGCAGTTTGATATGTACGAATTTGTACCAGCCGCCTGCACCCTCCAGCTCCGCTACTTCGATGATGTCCTGCGGAATGCCGGCGATTGCGGACATGAACAGGATCATGTTATAGCCCAGCGTTTTCCATAGGAACATGACGGTCAGAACCATGTACGACCAGTTGGTTTTCAGCCAGTCCACCGGCTCCATGCCGAACAGCTCCGTCACCTGATTGAGTGTGCCGTGGTAGTGAAAAATGACCTGCCAGACCAGTACGACCGAGGCGATCGGTACCATCAGCGGACACAGAAAACAGGTTCGCAGCCAGCTCTTGCCGGGGATCCTTGCATTCAGTGCAAATGCAAGCCACAGCGACAGGACAACGGACAGCGGAACAGCGACCAGTGAAAAGATGCCCGTGTTTCTGGATGCCCGTAAAAATGCCGTGTTGCGGAACAGGTTCATAAAATTATCCACGCCCACAAAATTGGCAAAGATCGGGTTGTCCAGCACGGAATAGTACACGACTACGCCGAACGGGATCAGAAAAAAGACCAGTACGCCGAGCAGACTCGGCATCAGCCAGCTCCATGCACCGATGGAACGCATCACTTTTGTTCGCTTTTTCATTTTGATTGTTCTTCACCTCTCTGCTATCCTAACTGTACTATCCATCATAGCACAGTAGGATTATTTTGTCAATGCCTTTTCCGTATTTTTTTTGAATTATGACGAAATTGTAATCTGTTCTTAATTATTTTGCCGGCTGAAAATAAGGAATGCAGATCGGTCGTCATGTGGTCCTCCGGAAAAGGGATCGGAAACGGCTGCGGCCCGCTGAAAAAAGGAAGGGATTTTGTCCGTTGGGATCGGGGGCGATTCCGGGAAAGGCTGAAAGAGAACGCCGCCGCACACCAAGGGACTTCGCCTTCGGCACGAGCTTTTTGGAGCAGACTGAACCATGTTTCTATTTCTAATACAAATCACATCCCCCTTTTCTGACACTTTTGGGAGAGAAATCCGGCAGAATTCTGAACTTTGTAGGAATGCACAAAAATAGACATGTGGATTTGGTGAGGGCACACAAATCCGGCACAAAGTTTTTTAGGTAAAAATCCGAAAAACTATTGACACGTTAAGTAAATTACAGTATAATAAGAGTAGAACTATCTAATCGAAAGGTGGAGAATCCCTTGTCAAAAGCAATCAGAATGTCCGATATTGCAGAGCAGCTGCATGTCAGCACCGTTACCGTTTCCAAGGCACTTTCCGGCAAGGAGGGTGTCAGCGATGAACTGCGTCTGAAAATCCAGCAGCTTGCGGAGCAGATGGGCTATCAGAAGAAAAACAGCCGGCTTGAATCCGTACAGCCCGGTTATTCTATCGGGGTCATTACCTCGCACCAATTCATTGAAAAAGGGCATTCCTTCTATTGGACGCTCTATGAACGCATCCTCTACCATCTCTCCCAGCTCGGGCACATCGGCATTCTGGAGGTCGTTGCAGAGCATGCAGAGCAGGAAATGCAGATCCCACGCCTCGCCCTTGAAGGCAGAGTCAACGGCATCATTCTGATGGGCAATTTCCCCGACAGCTTCCGCAATGCTCTGACCACCTGCGGCATTCCGTTTGTGATTCTGGATGCATTCCATGCAAAATATTTGCAGGATTCCGTCATTTCCGACGGCTACTACGGCATGTACACCGTGGTGCAGCACCTCATTCAGATGGGACACCGCCGCATTGCATTTGTCGGCTCAGTCGGTTCCACGACCAGCATCACTGACCGCTACTATGGCTACTGCCGTGCGATGAATGAGTCCAGTCTACCGATCACTGAGGATCTGGTGATCCCCGATCGTGATGCGGAGGGCAATGTGCATATCGCACTTGACGGCTTCCGTCAGCTCCCCACCGCTTTTGCCTGCAACTGTGACAGCACCGCCTATGTTCTGCTGAACATGCTCAAGGATCGGGGCGTGCGTGTGCCGCAGGATGTATCCATCACGGGCTTTGACAATTTCATCCTTTCCGAACTGACCGTGCCCCGTATTACCACCTACGCCGTGGATGTGGATAAAATGTCCCGTGCAAGCGTCAAGCAGATCGTCCGCAGGATCCAGAATCCCAAGGCTTCCCTGCAAAGAATGGTGGTCAGCGGTTCACTGGTGATGCGTGACAGCGTGCGGAAACTCCTTTGATCGGGCATTTTCTGCCGTGTAAAAATTATTTACATAATTTTCGTAAAAACTATTGACATCCGGAACAAGTTGTGCTATAATAGAGCTACAAGGTGCAGTAAAAACAGCAAACACACAAACCAAGAAGTAAAACAAATTGACGCTGCACGTTCCAAAAAGGAGTAACACTATGAAGCACAGACACACTTACGCAATGGCAGCCGCTGCATTCTGCATGCTGGCGATGACCGGATGTACGGAATCTGAAAAGGTATCCTACAATGTTTCCAAGGAGGCGGATAATTTCAATGTCACACGCCGCCTGACCGTCATCAATGCGAGAAGCGACAAGCCGGTTTTCGAGCTGATCGGAGCATTCTCCATCGAAGTGGACAATGAGGAGAATCAGCTGGAGATCATCTGCGAAACGGGCGAAAATGAGTACAAGAAGCATTTTGTCAGCCTGAACGAGTGGACGATCTACGTTGTGGAGGACATCGGCGGTGCGGACGTTGACCCGTATCGTTACGAGGTGAACTTCCTGCCGGAAGCAATTCTGCCCGTAACGCTGACTTCGAGTGATTAAGGGGGTCGCAGTGATGGTAGATTTTCTGATCGAGCTTGCAGCGGACATCACAGGTGACATACTGGAGGAAAATCTGTCCCGACGGTCATTCTTCCGGAGGATCAGCCCTGTCACACGTTTCTTTCTCGGACTTGGGGCAGCGGTACTGATGGGACTTGTATGCTATGGGATTGTAACGTTTTTCATGCAATAATGCACTAACTGATGAAAGGAGGCATTTCTTATGGTTAGCTGGATGATATTCTGGGGTACTCTTTTTATAGTGCTGGTCATTCTGGAATTCAGCACGATGCAGCTTGTGAGCGTCTGGTTTGCAGCCGGTGCACTTGCCGGCTTCATCGGGGCGGCATGTCAGATGAATCCGCTGGGACAGGCGATCCTGTTTGCGGTTGTTTCGTTCCTGCTGCTGCTCATCAGTATGCCGCTGCTGAAGAAATTCAGAAAGTCCAACCCCAACACACAGCAGGTGGATCCCGATGTCGGCAAGGATGCCGTTGTAACAGAGGAGATCGACAATGCAAAGAGCACGGGACGCATCAGGATCGGTGATTCCAACTGGCGTGCCCGTACCAAGGATGATGCAGTGATCACAGCAGGGACGATCGTCACTGTTACGGAAATTTCCGGTACTACTGCATATGTTACAGAGAAAAATGCATAACCCGAATTTAGGAGGAATTTTTTATGGAATACTTAGTTATTGGTCTGATCGTTGTTCTGCTGATCGTGTTCATCAGCTGTCTGCGTATTGTACCGCAGGCACATGTCTATGTCGTAGAGCGTCTGGGTACGTTCCACAAGGAGCTGCAGGCAGGTCCCCGCTGGCTGCTGCCGTTCGTTGACCGTGTAGCACGCCGTGTTTCCATCAAGGAGCGTGTGGTAGATTTCAAGCCGCAGCAGGTAATCACCAAGGATAATGTTACCATGCAGATCGACACTGTTGTATTCTTCAAGGTAACGGATGCGAAGAAGTACACCTACGGCGTAGAAAATCCCATGATGGCGATCGAGAACTTCACAGCAACCACCCTGCGTAACATCATCGGTGAGCTGGAGCTGGACTCTACACTGACCTCCCGTGATGTCATCAACACCAAGATCACAGCGATTCTGGACGAAGAAACCGACCGTTGGGGTATCAAGGTGATCCGTGTCGAGCTGAAAAACATCCTGCCGCCCCGTGAGATTCAGGATTCCATGGAGAAGCAGATGAAGGCAGAGCGTGAACGCCGTGAGAAGATCCTGCAGGCTGAGGGTGAAAAGAAGGCACAGGTACTGGTTGCCGAGGCTGAAAAGGAATCCAAGATCCTGCGTGCACAGGCTGACAAGGAGGCTGAGATCCTCCGTGCGACCGCAGAAAAGGAAGCAATGATCCTGCGTGCAGAGGCGATCCGTGAGCAGAAGATCCGTGTAGCAGACGGTGAAGCACAGGCAATTGCAGCAGTACAGACCGCACTGGCTGAGAGTCTGGAGCGACTGAATACTGCGAACCCGAACCAGAGCGTACTCCAGCTGAAGGCTCTTGAAGCATTCGGCAAGGCAGCTGACGGCAAGGCAACCAAGCTCATCATTCCGAGTGAGATTCAGGGCCTGGCAGGTCTGGCAGCAGGTCTGAAGGCTGTGACGGAAACAACTGAGGAAGAAGCAAAGTAAGGCAATTATGACGGACGTAAAGCGGGTTTGAGGGGGCGTGCCCCCTCCCGTATCGACTATTTTAATTTAAGGGGGAACTCATATGAGAATGTGTATCAGATGCGGCGAAGCAATGCAGGAAAACTGTGCGATCAAGGTAGAGGGTGCTGGTTATGGCATCGTGATGTCCACCAAGAAGGATGCATTGTTCAGGGGCAGGATCGGCATTCCGAATGTTGCTGTGTGCCCGAAATGCGGTGAGGTTTCCATTTACATGGCAGATACGTCGAAGCTGTCCGCTGAAGAATAGGTATCACTACGCCCTGTGGGTTTTCACGGGGCGTTTTGAAATACATGACATTAGGAGGAAAAACATGAACGAACAACTGATGAACGAGTGCAGAAAGTATCTTGCGTGCAAGGAAGCTCTCACGGATGTATTCAAATTTGAAATGGATTCCATGGTTGCTGTCTGTGCAGCGACTGCGTGCAGCAAGGGAATGGCTGTGGATGCTGACAAAATCAAGGCATGCGAGAAGATCCTCAAGAAGAATACCGGCATTTTCTCTGGATTTCATGGAAATGTGTCGCTTCCGGTAATCATGATGCTTGCCGGTGCGGATGATCCGGAGGAGAAGATCAAGCAGGCAACTGACTTCCACAAGGTGCTGAAGAAGTACTTCACTGATTCCGAGCAACTTGCATATTCCGCAGCCGTTCTGACGGATATGACCACACCGGAACGTCTTGAAGAGATCGCCGAGCGAGGCAAGCGTATTTATCAGCTGATGAAAAAGGAACATCGTTTCCTGACGGGCAGTGAGGATGTTGTGTTTGCAATCCTGCTGGCATTCTCCGAAAAAACCGATGAGGCAATGATCGAGGAGATGGAAGAATGCTACCGCATTCTGAAGGAGCGTCGCTTCTATGAAGATGCGATTCAGTCGATCAGCCATATTTTCACACTGGCACAGGGGACTGCGGAGGAAAAGTGCTCCCGTCTGACCGCATTGTTTGATGCACTGACAGCGGCAGGCAAAAAATACAGCAAGGATCATGAGCTGGCAGTTCTGGCTGCACTGTCTCTGAGCGACACACCGGTCGAGGAGCTGGCTGCGGAGATCATCGCAGTGAATGACGAGCTGGCACAGCAGAAGGGCTACAAGGGCATATTCGGCACAAACAAGCAGACAACGCTGATGCACGCAGTGATGATCGTGTCGAATTACCACAAGGAAACGCAAAATGTCAATGATGCAGCAATGATGAGCGTCATTACCTCGACTGCAGCGGAGCAGGCAGCAATTACGGCCATGCTCATGCTCATGATCATTACCTGATGCTCTGAGGGAAAAATCATGAACGAACAGCTGACAAAGGTCTGTGAACAGTACATCCGCAACAGGGTATCAAAAGCATCTCCTCATGGGACAGTATGCTGATATTCCGAGTGAGATTCAGGGTCTGGCAGCAGGTCTGAAGGCTGTGACGGAAACAACTGAGGATGAGAACAAGTAAAATAGCAAACGAATTGCCCCGAAGTTTCGGGGCAATTCGTCAAAAAAAGAGGTGATCGGATGCAGCAGATGTTTGAAATGCTGATGAACTATTGGATTACAGAACGGATTATGAAAAACAAGCGTATTCCGAAAGTCATTAAATGCGGCATCTGGCTCATTATGGGCATTCCGTTGGTGATTCTGTTGATATACTGTACTTTCTTCGAGGCAGAGAACACAAGACAACAGTGGATCTTTGGTATTTTCACCATCGTTATGCTTTATGTATTCATTCGACTTACAATTGAAACGTGGAAGAAATACTGAAACACAAAACCGCCGGTTTCCAATAACGAAAACCGGCGGTTTTACTTAGATCACACCCTTCTGGAGCATGACATTGGCATAGATCGCCTTTTCGCTGGTGGCGATGATGCAGTAGACCTGTTTTGCCTCCTCATAGAATGCGAAGCGTTCGATCGTGCCGACCGTATCCGCACCACGCTCGTCATGCTTGGCAATGATCTCCTTGTAGGTGTCCCAGATGGGCGTTTCGGCAGGATCGCCGGGCATGACCTCCATGAGCTGGACGGGCTTTTCCACATAGGTATCCAGCGGAAAAACGGTGAGGATGGCATCGAGCAGCTCCGGCACACCGTGCCCGTCACAGCGGATGACAATGGCGTTTCTGCCCATGCTCTCCGCAGGGAAATTGCCGTCCGCAATCACAAGGCGGTCACTGTGCCCCATTTCACAGAGGACTTTCAAAAGCTCGGGGGATAGGATCGGGGGGATGTTTTTTAACATGGTTCTGACTCCTTTGCACTGATACTAATCCTCAAAACCCCAATAGATCATTGGGGTTTTGAGGGCGGCTGACTACGTCATCCGCCGATTTGAACGCCAAGCGTTCAAATCCCGTCTCATACAATCCCTAACGCCGACTCCGTCGGCTAAACTCTGATAGACTTTGTCTATCAGAGTGAAAGGGATTAGTATGAATTTGCATTTTCATTATACCACATCTCCCCCACAATTGCAAGAATTCTGTACAAAAATTGACATTTCCCCCGAATTGTGCTATAATCATAACAGAAACGGAACGGGAGGAAATGGGATGCAGAAGCGGTACAATCGAATTTGGGCGGTGCTCCTGTGGGCAGTACTGCTGACGGGGTGTGCAGAGCACACGGATGCTGAACCAATGCTCACAGAAACGGAACAGGTCACGGAAAGTACTGTATTGCTGGAAACCACGGAAAGCTTCACGAGCGTGAACACGGAGCAAAATCCGGATGAAACGCTGTGCGTGAACGAGGACAGCATTTACGGCAGCCGCCGCACGACCTACGGATGGAAACAGGGGGAACTTGTTCCGGTCCGGCTCAGGGATGAATACTGGCGGCACGGAAGCACTGTGACGGATACCTATGAATATGCACAGGACGGGCAGAAAATCCTCGTACAGCGTGAGATCAGGGAAACGGACGGCAACCGGAGTGAGATCATCGAGTATCCGCTGTATTTCCACATTCTGCCGGATACTGTGCAGGTACTGCAAAATGCAGAGATCGTGCAGGAGCTGGAGCTGGGGAGCTTCTGGGAGAGCTATGCAGCACTCGGGGCGTATTTTGAACAGCAAATGGAATCTCCCACAATGCCATTGGAGGGGGCATATCTGCGTGAGCCGGAGCAATATCTGGGCACGGAGGATTATGACTTTGACGGGCACTGGGATCTCTATATTCCGGATACCATGCAGGGGGAATGCGTGGGTAATTACTACAGATTTTCGCCGGAAACCGGACGTTTCGAACAATGGGACGAGCTGAATGCGATCGGATTTGAAATGTATACCGATCCCGAAAACGGAACGCTGAACGCTTACACCGGCGGTGAATTCCGCCGCTGGGAATGGCAGGACGGCGGTTTGGTATTGACGGATGAAGCATCACGATGATCAATGGGAGGCACATATGAAACTACTCTACACCAACGGAAAATCCATGTATCTTGCGGAAAGCGGCAAAGAGATCGAGCTGCCGAGCTACCGTGCAATACAGTACAGGCAGACGATCGAACAGATCCAGCAGAACAAGCTCTGGAAAACCACGGGGCGTGGTGCTCAGTTCATGGGCGTGGAAGCACCGGAGCCGATGCAGGAGGACGCTGCCCGTGTGTGCGGTCTTGCACTGTACAAGGATGAATTTCTCTACACACTCCTGCTGGATGCTTCTGGCGGCATGTACCGCAGGACATTTTCGGAAAAGCCCGAAATTGAGGGGCATATCTGCTCGGGCAATGAGGTGCGGCTGGGTGAGATCGCAAGCCGTGGGGACGATGTGGCGGCATGTCTGAGCTATCCGAACGGCTCCTCACACATCGCCCTGTTCAAACTGCCTTCGAGTGCCTACACGCAGGTCACGGACGGCGATTCCTGCGAAACCTCTCCGAGCTGGTCGGCGGACGGCAGACTGGTGTATTTCTCCACTGCCGGCATTGCCAGAAATGGCGGACAGATCGCCTATGCTCCCCGTGCGGCGGCTTCGTACAACGTGAACACGGAACGCATGGAGATCGTGCTGGAGGACGAGAAGCACGACATTCTCTCGCCGAAGGAAGATGCAGCCGGAAACCTGTATTTCATCCGGCAGCCCTACCGCCTTTCGGAGGAGGAGGACAATGTGAGCTTTCTGGGCATTCTGAAGGATGTGCTGCTCTTCCCCTACCGGCTTGTCAAGGCGTTCATCGGATTTCTGAACGTGTTCAGCATCATCTACGGCAGGGAGCCGCTGAACAGCAGCGGCAGACGGAGCGACATCCGGACAAAGCAGAAATCCGAAAAGGAGCTGTTTTTCGAGGGACGCATTTTAGAAGCGGAGAAAAATCTCAAGGAGAATCAGCGTTCCGGCGACAAGTTCGCAGGCATCATGTCGAGGAATCGTGTACTGGTTCGCCGTGCACCGGACGGCACGGAGGAAGTGCTTGCCAAGGCGGTGATGGACTACACGCTCTGTACGGACGGCAGCGTGGTCTATTCCAATGGTGCACACATCCTGCACCGGAAAGCAGACGGAGCTGTGGAAGAACTGGTAAAAACACGGATGGCAAGGAATCTGGTGATCGTAGATTAACTGCCAAAGCCGGTGCACCGCACCGGCTTTCCCTTTATAGACAGAAAAACTCCCGACCTATCGCACTGCTGCATGTCGGGAGCTGTTTTTATTCAATTGTAAGTATGCGGTTAAACCGCTGTAAAACTCCTGTGCATCGGTCATACACGCCTTTCGTTAAGGATTCTTTAAAACGTTCTTGTGAGCAGAAGCTTTCATATTACATCACATCTTTCAAAGAAGTTGAAATCATGTTGGCTGAATCAGCCGGCAAATACCTTTCTCATGGGAGTGTACCTCCGTTTCGGGAATTTTATATGCCTGCTATATCAAGTTTCTGTTGCCCGTTTTTAATCCTTTGCATCCTGTTCTGAGACACCGGCTTTCGAAACATGAACGTGTGTCAGAACCAGACGTTTTCACCATTTCTCGCAGAATTGAATCATTACTCCTTGGGGCTGCAAATCAGCCTGTGCTGTGCAGAATCACCCTTCACTTACCTGCGACCGGCGAAGCCGCCTGCTGCTGTGATTCGAGATTTTCCATGGGGCTCGCCTCCTTTTCGACCATTTGCTTCCGATGGAGGTAACTTACAGTTCTCGGATATTTCCTCGAACCTGCCTCAAATCCCAT
This sequence comes from Oscillospiraceae bacterium, assembly GCA_017462785.1. Taxonomy (GTDB): domain Bacteria; phylum Bacillota; class Clostridia; order Oscillospirales; family Ruminococcaceae; genus UBA3855. The sequence goes on from JAFTQJ010000005.1 coordinate 16,798, forward strand.
CGGGGAGCTTTGCCTGTATAAAGTTCTGCAGTTCCTTTATCTTGATTCTATTATACCACACGTCTTGTAAAATGTCAATAGGTTTTTGAAAGTTTTTTGAATCTTTTTGTATTTTGTGCACTGTGTCTATGTTGAAAACGGTTTCGTTCGGCGATGTGTACAAAGGGAGTGGGTGCTGTATTGCGAAAATACTGTGTACCTTATACGAATCCCCCATGTGCTGTGCACATGGGGGGGATATGTCTTACTGTTCCTTTGCCATTCTCTTTTTATATTCAGCCTTATTCTGATACATCGCCGAATCCGCAGCTATGAACACATCTCCATAGGTCGAGAATTGTTCTGCGTCGTATACTGCCATGCCTCTTGCAATGGAAACCGCAAGCTTTCCGTCCTCGATTTCTACAAAGGTCCGCTGCATCTCTTCATCCAGACGGTCGAGGAGTACATAACGCTCGGCATAATCCGAACCCTTCAGGAACACTGCAAATTCATCACCGCCGATACGGAACACGGGGCTGTGCTGGTAAATGCGGCAGATCAGGCGGCATGCTGCAACGATGAGGGCATCGCCTGCCTTGTGACCATGCAGGTCGTTCATGAGCTTGAGGTCGTTCACATCCAGCACGACTACTGCATATTCCGCATCACCGCACTGCATTTCCAGTTCGAGCTGGTGAACGGAATCCTTATAGGCGGCTGCATTTTTCACGCCGGTGAGCGAATCACGGTAGGCAATACCGGTGATCTGGTTCATATGATCCTGCAAATGGAGTGCTGTGATTTGCAGGCTTTCGGTCAGCTTTCCGACTTCATCATCGGTGGTCTGTGAGAAATCAAAGTCAAACTCGCCGGATTTCATTTTCTCCGTGGCAGCGGTCAGCTCACGCAGGGGGCGGATAAGCCTTCTGGTCAGCAGGATGGTGATGATGATGAACACTGCCGCTGCGATGGTGCAGAGGATGATCATTTCCACCGCCATACTGTTGCGGTCATGGTAGATCTCCATTCTGCCCACGGTCACGACCAGCCGCATGCCGTTTTCGAGCCGGGTTTCATTTTCGAGCATTTTCTTCGAGGTATCGGGTCGGGGGTCGCCGGGGGGCAGATCCTTGTGGTAGACGATGGTATCAGTTTCATCCACAAGGTAGGCATAGCCCGTTTCGTAGACCTTTACATTGTCGATCTGGGTCATGATGTCCTGAAATGCAATGTCGAGTCCGACAACGCCAAGGAGAATGTCCTCCGCATACAGGGGGATGACATAGGAGATCATGAAGCAGTTGTTGTTGCGGTTCTGGTAGGGCATGACCCATGTCGGCTTTTCCTGTCCGACGGGGATGTAGTACCATCCCACATGCTCCGCATCCTCCGGAGGGTAGGCAAGCAGGTCGGTGGGCGGATATTCCTTGAAATCCGGTTCGCCCTCCTCCTTGCTCCAGAAAAATCCCTCGACCGGAGAGGCGAATTCGGGATTATACCGCAGATAATAGGCAACTGCACCCTCGGTATTCTCCGCAATATTGGCAAAGGTGCCGAGCATATGCGAGGTATAGGCTTCACGGACTTCCGGATCATTCACAAACTGTTTCACATCACTAAGCTCGGCGAGGCATTGTCCCTCCATGATTTCCACAGACTGTTCCACACTGTTGAGCATGAGGTCAAGCTGTACACGCTGGACATCGCACTGCATTTGCATCATCTGTTCCGCATCCTTCCGGAGCAGGCGTGTCGTTGTAAAAATACCGGTGCTGCCCGTCAGCAGTGCAAGTACTGCCATTGCACAGATATTGACTGCGAGGAATTTTGTTTGCAGGGACTTCATACCGATCACCTCATTTGGGTTTATTCGACAGGATTCACATGCTCCTGTACGTTACCACATTTATAGCAGAATTTTGCGTCGGGATTCACCAGCGGCTGACCGCAGTTGCGGCAGTACTGCCGCTTGATCTCGGGTTCCGCCGGTTCTTCCTCGGGAAGCTCCTCCCTCTCCGGAGCTGCATTTGCATAGGTATCATCATAATCCGCATCATAGCTGCCGCTGTATTCACCTGTTTCCGTCAGGACTGCCTGCTTTCTTGCAGAGATCACGCCGCAGGCAATGCCCGTGATGAAGAGCAGGACACAGATCAGGGAAGCGATGCCGGCAACGGGGAGGAGGGTGTCATAGAGCAGGATCATGGAATCCTTGATAAAGGGGATGTCCGCACCTGCCACAAGGTCGGTGGCGAACAGACCGCACAGCATCGCAGCACAGGGGATAAAGAGGGCGATGCTGTAAACTTTGAGTGCTGTGCCGGCAGAAAAGCCGCCACGGACATAGAAAACGATCATCCAGACGAGCACTGCAAGCAGGAGCACGCCGAATGTGATGGGCAGCCAGAGGGAAACGGTCGCCCTTGCCGAGAAGCCGCTGATGCCCTTATGCAGGCTTTCTCTCATCAGTCCGTTCCATGCTTTCAGCGGAGCTTCGAGGTTTTCACGCAGGAGCTGCTTGTCCGGTTCGAGGAATTCAAGACCGGTTTCCTCCAGAATGAGTGCACCGTTTTCCTCGATCAGCTTCACGAACTGTTCAGCGTTCAGCTCGGGGAATTCGCCGCCGTCGGTCAGGTAATGGTTGTACTGGTCCATCAGCTCTGCGGCAAAGGCGGAGAAGGTGCCCTCCTGCATGACTCTCTGGACATTTTCCACGGAAACACGCTCGTCCGCAATGAATTCATCGAGAATGAACTGTGCGGCACTGCTGCCCTCAAATCCGATCTCCTCCAGCGGCAGTTTTTCAACTGCGGCAGTCAGGACACGTTCCTGAAGCGTCCGTCTTGCACTGACTGTCACCAGCACGCCCGTACCGAGGAGGACGGTGAGGATGAAGCACAGTATACTGAGCAGGACGACCTGCAATGTCTTTTTTTCTTTCATCATAAATCCTACCTTTCTGGTTTATTTACCGGATGCTCCTCGCATAGTCAACCCAATTCTCTTTCTTTTGGCATCGACTTCGAGCACCCTGACTTTGACCACATCGCCGACCTTGACAGCTTCGAGGGGGTGCTTGATGAAGCGGTCGCAGATCTGGGAGATATGCACCAGACCATCCTCATGCACGCCGATGTCCACAAAACAGCCGAAATCCACAATATTCCGCACCGTTCCCATCAGCTCCATGCCGGGCTTGAGGTCGGTGATCTCCATGATATTTCCGCTTCGCATCAGGGGCGGCGGCAGAAGATCACGGGGGTCACGTCCGGGCTTTTGCAGCTCGGAAACCATGTCGTGCAGCGTATAGCTGCCGATGTTCAGCTCCTTGGCAAGCGTGGAGGCTCCTGCCTTTTTCACCTGATCGCCAAGTCCCGAGAGCTTGCCGCCGGCGGCATCCTCCAGAGAATAGCCGAATCTCTGCAAAAGGGACTTTGCCGCATCGTATGCCTCCGGATGCACTGCGGTATTGTCCAGCGGCTGGGAGCCGCCGGGGATCCGCAGGAAGCCCGCACACTGCTCAAACGCCTTTGGTCCGAGCTTCGGGACTTTCAGAAGCTGGCGGCGGTTCTGGAATGCACCGTTTTCCTCACGGTACTTCACGATATTCTTGGCAACCGTTCCGCTGATGCCGGCGATATGGGAGAGCAGCGGTGCGGAGGCGGTGTTCACATCCACGCCGACCGCATTCACACATTCCTCCACTACGCCGTCAAGTGCCGTCTGGAGGTCATTTTTCGGCATGTCATGCTGGTACTGTCCGACACCGATCGCCTTGGGGTCGATCTTCACCAGCTCTGCGAGGGGATCCTGCAAACGTCTGGCGATGGAAACCGCACTGCGGAGGGATACGTCATATTCCGGAAATTCCTCCGCTGCAAGCTCGGATGCGGAATACACTGACGCACCTGCTTCGGAAACGACCATATAGGAAACCTTGTGCGGCAGCTCCGGCAAAAGCTCTGCGACAAAGCTCTCGGATTCACGGGATGCCGTACCGTTGCCGATGGAAATTGCCGTAACGCCGTGCTTTTTCACAAGTGCGGCAAGCTTCTGTGCGGCTTCACGGGTCTTGTTCTGCGGCGGTGTGGGATAGATCACGGTGGTGTCGAGCACCTTTCCGGTCGCATCCACCACGGCGATCTTGCAGCCGGTTCTGTACGCCGGATCCAGTCCGAGGGTGACAGTGTTTTTCAGGGGCGGCTGCATGAGGAGCTGCCCGAGATTGGATGCAAACACACGGATCGCCTTTGCACAGGCATCCTCATAGAGGGCGTTCCGCACCTCACGGACGATGGAGGGAACGATCAGCCGCTTGGCACTGTCGCATGCCGCCTGCCGCACCAGCTCACCGCATGCGGACTGGTTTTTCACGCAGGATCTTGCACAGATCTGTTCGCTCTGCCCCTCGGCGGTGAGGATGTTCACCTTGAGGAAGCCCTCCTTTTCGCCACGGTGAATGGCGAGGAGCTGGTGTCCTGCCATTTTCGGGACGAATCTTTCAAATTCATAGTAATCACGGTACACGCTGTCCTGCTCCGGATCGGATGCAGTACACACGAAATTGCCGAATCTCTGGTAAAGGTCACGCATTTTCTGACGCACCTGTGCATCGTCGGAGATGTCCTCTGCGATGATGTCCATTGCACCCTGCAATGCCGCCTGTACATCGGGAACCTCCTTTTCGGCATCCACAAATGCGAGTGCCGCTTCCTCGGGGACGGTGGAATGCTGCTGTGCGAGCAGGATCTCCGCCAGAGGAGCCAGTCCCCTTTCCCTTGCTTTCGAGCCACGGGTGCTGCGTTTTTCCTTGAACGGGCGGTAGATGTCCTCCGCTTCGGTCATGGTTTTCGCCGCAGCGAGGGCTTTTTCCAGCTCGGGTGTCAATGCACCCTTTCCCTCGATGGCGTTGCGGATCTCCTCCTTGCGGGCTTCGAGATTCCGCAGAGCCTGCAATCGAAGAGCCATGCGGCGGATGGTCTGGTCGTCAAGTGCACCGGTCATTTCCTTACGGTAACGGGCGATGAACGGCACTGTTTTGCCGTCATCAAGCAGTGCAATGACGTTTTCCGCCTGCTCACGGCGGACGGAAAATTCCTCAGTGAGGATCTGAATGATGTCCATAAATCTACTCCTTATATCTCTGGGTGTTCCTTTATGTAGGTGCGGATCACGTCCATGAACGGATCGCCGTATTTTTCAAGTTTTCTGCGTCCCACGCCGGAAACGGAGAGGAACGCCATTTCATTGATCGGGAGCTTTTCGCACATGTCACGCAGGGCGGCATCCGTGAAAATGATATATGCCGGAACCCGTTCCTTTGCGGCAATGCCGGCTCTGCATTTTTTCAGCTCCTCGAACAGCTCGGGATGCTCGGAAACCGCTTCGCTCTTCGTTTTTTTCTCGGGCGGCGGTGCCTCCTTCACGACATTCAGCGTGATGGTGCATTTCTCACGCAGCAGCCTTGCGGAATTGCGGTTGAGTGCAAGCACATGGAATTCCCCCGTCTGGGAGATCCACTCCTCCGCCAGCAGGTGCCGGATCATTTCACGGCAGAGCTTTTCCGATACATCGGACATGATGCCGTAGGTGGAAAGTGTGTCGGCAAAGCGGAATTTTGCATACTTCTCCGCCTTGCTCCCACGCAGGATGTCCGTGACTGCCGCTGCACCGAACTGGAGATCTCTCTGCTGGAGGCGGTAGATGCAGGAAATGATCTTCTGTGCCTCCAACGTCATGTCACGCTGTTCATAGTTGGTTTTGCAGCAGCTGCAATTACTGCAATAGTTTTTTGCCGATTCTCCGAAATATTCCAGCATGAACTGACGCAGGCAGCTCTGCCTTGTGGCATAGAAGGTCATTTGCTTCAGGCGTTCCTCATCCCTCTGCCGGATCAGGGCACGGGTGGTTTCATCCAGCTCCGCATTGTCGCTGCTGTGGTCAATGAGGAACTGGTTCGTCCGCACGTCCCGTCCGCTGTACAGCAGGATGCAGTCCGCCGGACTGCCGTCACGCCCCGCACGTCCAGCCTCCTGATAATAGCTCTCCAGATTTTTGGGCATGTTGTAATGCACCACAAAGCTCACGTTCGATTTGTCGATGCCCATGCCGAATGCGTTCGTTGCGACCATCACGGAAACACGGTCGTAGAGGAAAGCCTCCTGATTCACACGGCGTTCCTCGTCGGGCAGTCCTGCATGGTAGCGGACAGCGGAAATGCCGTTCTCGCAAAGCTCCTCGCAGACCTGCTCCACGAGCTTTCTTGTCAGGCAGTAGACGATGCCCGACTGCTCCGGATGGGAGCTGATGATCTGCATGAGGGCGTGGAATTTGTCACGGGGCTGCTGCACGCCGAAATAGAGGTTCTCACGGTCAAAGCCGGTGGTCAGCGTGAACGGGTCATGCAGACCGAGGATCCGCACAATATCCTCGCAGACCTCCTTGGTTGCGGTTGCCGTGAATGCACTGATTCTCGGGCGGTAGGGCAGAAGATGCAGGAATTCGGCAATTTTCAAGTAGCTCGGTCGGAAATCCTGCCCCCACTGGGAAACACAGTGGGCTTCATCGACCGTGATCATGGAGATCGGGAGCTGCTCTGCAATGTGCAGAAAGCTCTCGGTTTCGAGCCGTTCGGGGGCGGCATAGAGGAGCTTGACATTGCCGCTGTAGACCTGCGAAAGGGTCGCACGGTATTCGTCAGCGGAAAGGGAGCTGTTGAGGAATGCCGCCGGTATGCCGTTCATGCGGAGGGCATCCACCTGATCCTGCATGAGGGAGATCAGAGGGGAAATGACGATGGTCAGCCCTTCGAGCATGAGAGCCGGAACCTGATAGCAGATGGATTTTCCGGCACCGGTCGGCATGATGCCCACGGTATCCCTGCCGGAAAGGATGCTGGAGATCAGCTCCTCCTGCCCCTTGCGGAAACGGTCATAGCCGAAATACTGCTGTAAAATTTCCTGCGGCATCACGGGACTTTCACCGTGTAATCCTTGCCGGAGGAGGCTCTGTTCATGGCATCGAGCATGTCCTGATGCAGCACATCCCCCGTTGCTCTGTCAAAGAGTGCGAAACCGAAATCACCGTTGTAGCCGTTGTCCCAGTACACTGGCACAAGGCTGTGCTCACAGGCGGACTTTGTCACATACTCCATGTAATAATTGCGGTACTCGTCCTGATGCTTGTTGATGGCACCGTATTCACCGATGATGACCGGAATGCCGTTCTCGACATAGACGGTTTCAAGCTTCTCGAACTGTGCGTCCACATAGTCCTCGTTGCCCCAGCCGCAGTTGCCCTGTGCGGCACTGCCCCAGACGGAAGTGTTGAAATTTTCCTCAAGTGCGTACTGGTAGGGATCATAGAAATGTACGGACACCATCAGGCGGCTTTCCGCACTGTCCTGCGGCAGAACAAAGCCTGCGATGGTATAGTCAATATTGGTATTGTAGCCCGGAACGAGGAGCCAGCGGTCTGCATTATTGCCGCCGGACGCTCTGACAGTATCCACAAAGACCTGATTGAGGGCATTGATATTGTCGTAGAATCGCTGTCCGTCCGCACCTCTGGGGGGCTGGTAGGTACCGTCATGGATCTCATTCATGGACTCAAAGATCAGGCGTTCGTCATAATCCCTGAACCGTTCAGCGATCTGCTCCCACAGCTTGCCGAGCTTCTCCTGCACAGGAGTCTGATCCTCGGCGGTGCAGTCGATCCACGCACCGTTTGCGGTGTCGTTATTGCCGTCGTGGTGGATATTGATGATGGCATACAGTCCGGCTTCCATCGCAGCATCCACGACCTCCTGAATGCGGTCGAGCCATGCGGTTTCAATGGCATAGTCCGGTGCATCGCCCGTTCTGCCGAGGTAGCTCACCGGAATGCGGATGGTATCAAACCCAGCTGCCTTGACTGCGTTGAGCAGTGCGGCGGTCGTTTCGGGATTGCCCCATGCGGTTTCATCCGCCCTGCCGCTGCTGTAGGCATCGAAGCTGTTGCCGAGATTCCAGCCAAGATTGAGCTTTTCAGCCATTTCCACGGCAGTCAGATCCCCGAGCGGCTCTGCCGGTGCATTGGTTTCAGCTGCACAGCCGGACAGGAAAAGCAGTCCGCCGAGCAGGAGTGCTGTGATTTTCAGTCGCTTCATTGCGATTCCTCCATTGGTTGGTGTTGATACTAATCCCCCTACGCCGCCTCTGGCGGCTAAACTCGAATAGACTTTCGTCTATTCGAGTTAAGGGGATTAGTATGACAGAAAGTAATATATATTCATTATACTACATTACGGCTCCGATTGCAATAACAAATCGTTCTGGAAATTGTAAACATTTCAAAAAATCCCCCCTGCCTTTGCAGGGGGGATACGGGAAGCATCAGTTTTTCAGGGAAACGCCGTTTTCGCTGACCTTTGCAATGATCTCGTCCACAACCGCTGTGACCTCTTCACGGGTCAGGGTTCTGGTTCTGTCTGCAAATACCATGCGGATGGTGATGGTCTTGCCGGCTTCGTCCTCATATCTGCCGACAACGCTCACCTTCTTGATGAGTGCACTGTTCACAGCCTCGATCGCTGCACCGATGGGAGCATATACATCCGTCAGGAATGTCAGATCCACTTCCATTTCCGGATACTTGGACGGCTCCTCGTAGACGATTGCACTGCCCTTGATCTCTGCGAACTTCGTCACGTCGATCTCAGCATAAACGATGGCTGCCTTCTTGTCGATCTTCTTGCTGATGGTCGGGTATACCACACCCAGCTCACCCAGCTCCTCGCCTGCACAGATCACTGCATTCAGGTTTCTCGGATGCTGGTAGGAATGGGAAGCCTCCATCTTTCGGAAGGTCACTGCCTCGTGCTTGATGTCATCTGCCAGCACTGCGAGCATATCACGCAGCTCCAGATAGAGCTGCTGCGTGGACTTGGTTTTGCTGAACAGGGTGATGCAGAGCTTCTTCTGCTCATTGACAAGACCGGTTTCTGCATTCACGCCGTCCACGACTCTGCCGATCTCGAATACGCCGAAATCTGCTGCATAGGAGGTGTTGTACTTCACCTGACAAAGCTGTGTCGGCACGATGGAACGGCGGATGGTTTCGATGTTCGGGTTGGTCGCACTGACAAGCTTGACATTCTCCTCTACTTCAAGACCGAGAGCCTTGTATTCATCATTGTATGCCCATACATAGGAGTGCAGCTCATGCAGGGAGAAACGCTTGACGAGCAGATCCTTGATCTGGTTCTCCACATTCTTTTCCTGTGCTGCACGAACCGGATAGAGGGGAGCATTTGCGGTATGCACATCGAAATTGTCATAGCCGTAAATTCTGGTGATCTCCTCGATGATGTCCGCCTTGATGGTGACATCCTTGGTGGCTCTCCAGCTCGGAACGGTGACTGCGAATTCTTCGCCGTTCAGCTCCACGCCAAAGCCGAGTGCTTCGAGGGTGTTCAGGATGGTTTCGTTGGAGATCTCAATGCCGGCATAGCGGTCAACATATGCCTTTGTGAAATTGAGCTTGACTTCCGGATACTTGTATGCGTACTCATCCGTCAGGGAAGAAACGACTCTTGCCTCGGGATCCGCAGCGAGCATCAGCTCAACGAATCTGGCGATGGCGGTCACGGTCATTTCGGGGTCGAGGCACTTTTCATAACGCTGGGAAGCGTCGGTTCTGTGTGCCAGACGAACGGTGGACTTGCGGATGGAAACTGCGTCAAAGGTTGCGGATTCGAGGGTCAGTGTGGTGGTATCCTCCACGATCTCGGAATCCAGACCGCCCATGATGCCGGCAATGGCAACGGGTGTATCATCGTTGCAGATCATGAGCATATCTTCGTCGATCGTTCTCTCCACGCCGTCAAGTGTCTGGAAGGTGAACGGCTTGTCGAATCGCTTGATGCGGAGCTTGTCCACCTTGCGGGAATCGAATGCATGCATGGGCTGACCCATTTCAAGCATCATGTAATTGGTCAGGTCTGCGAGGAAATTGATCGCTCTCATGCCGCAGTAGTACAGACGGATCCGCATATTCACAGGGCTGACATTTCTCTGGATATTCTCCACCTGCAGGCAGGAATAACGCTGGCACAGCGGATCCTCGATCTCCATGTCAATCTTGGGGAGGTTTGCATACTGTGTCAGATCCACACCGCCGATGGGCTTGAGCTGTCTGCCGGTCAGGGCTGCAAATTCTCTTGCAATGCCGTAGTGACCCCAGAGGTCGGGGCGGTTGGTCAGGGACTTGTTGTCCACCTCGAAAATAATATCCTCGATGGCATAGACCTCCTTCAGATCCGTGCCGTTTGCAATGTCATCGGTGATCTCCATGATACCGTCATTGTTGTCGCTGATGCCGATCTCCTTTTCAGAGCAGCACATGCCGTGGGATGCGTAGCCGGCAAGCTTTCTGGGAGCGATGGTGATGTCACCGATCTTCGCACCGAGCTTTGCAAATGCGGTTTTCATGCCCACACGCACATTCGGTGCACCGCAGACAACATCCACGAGGTCAGCCTCGCCGATGTCCACTTTGAGCAGGTGGAGCTTCTTGGATTCCGGATGCTCCTCGACAGACTTGATCTCAGCACAAACGATGCCGCTGATGTCGCTGCCCTTCATGAAGATGTCGTTCTCCACCTCAGCGGTGGACAGGGAAAACTGATGGATCAGCTTCATTTTATCCAGACCCTTGAGGTCTACAAAATCAGAGATCCAGTTCATTGACAGATACATATTGCTTACCTCCTTCTCTTACTTGTCCTCGGTGAACTGGGACAGGCACTTGAGGCTGCCGCTGTTCAGATCACGGATATCCTTGACACCGTACTTCATCATTGCAAGTCTGGTCAGACCCAGACCGAACGCAAAGCCGGTATATTCTTCGGGGTCAATGCCGCCTGCCTTGAGCACCTCGGGGTGGATCATGCCGCAGGGACAAAGCTCCAGCCAGCCGCTGTTCTTGCAGGACGGGCAGCCGTCGCCGCCGCAGATCGCACAGCTGATGTCCAGCTCAAAGCCGGGTTCCACGAACGGGAAGAAGCCCGGACGCAGACGCACCTTAATGTCACGCTTGAACACCTCGGAGAGCATGTTCTTCATGAAGAAGATGAGGTTGGAGATGGAAATGTTCTTGTCCACCATTACGCCCTCCATCTGGAAGAAGGTATTCTCGTGGCAGGCATCGGTTGCCTCGTTGCGGAAGCATCTGCCGGGAAAATTGCCTTGATCGGCTTGCCCTCTTCAAAGAGTGCCTTGCTGTACTTCTTGTAGATGGCATTCTGAGCCGCAGAGGTATGGGATTTCAGGAGCTGACCATTGGTCAGGTAGTAGGTGTCCTGCATATCTCTTGCGGGGTGATGCTTGGGGATGTTCAGAGCCTCAAAGCACTCGTAGTCCGTTACGATCTCGCTGTAATCCTCCACAGCAAAGCCCATGGACTTGAATACCTCCTCACACTCACGCTGTACGAGTGTGATCGGGTGATAGGAACCTCTGTCGAGGACGGGCGGTGCGGTGACATCGAATTCCGGCATTGCCTGAATTTCACGCTCCAGCTCCTCCTGCTTGAGGGTTTCGGTTTTCTTTGCAATGGCTTCGGTGACTTCGTTCTTGAGGACATTGACCTCCTGACCGAATGCCTTCTTCTCCTCACCGGAGAGATCCTTCATGGATTTGAGCAGTGCGGTCACGCTGCCCTTCTTGCCCAGATATTCTACTCGAATTTCTTCCAGCTCTGCAATGCTTGTCACTGCGTCGAGCCTTGCGGCGAATTCCTGCCGCAGTGTGGTGATCTGTTCTGACATAGCTTTCCTTTCTCCTTTTTTGATAATATAAAAACGTCCCAGAAACCAAAGCTTCTGGGACGAGATCTACCCGTGGTACCACCCGAATTCGGAACAGTTCATGCTCCGCACTTGTCTGCATTTTTGGCGTGAATGCGTACACTCCGCTTATATCCTTTGGACTTTCACGGACTACTCCCATGCTGAAATTTCATTGCCAGCTGCATCATCCGTACTTTCAGCCAGTGATACGGACTCTCTGCCATGCACATTCTGTCAACTACTGCCACATGTTCATCATATGCTTTATTATTATAGCATTTCCGGAGGAAAATGTCAAGTGGGCGGATGGGATTTTTTCGGGAATACTATTTCAACGCTTCCTCCACCTCACTGCGGTAAGGGATGGACTGTACTGCACCGGGTCTGGTGACTGCGATCGAGGATGCCTTTGCACTCATCCGCAGGATGTCCGGCACTGCCATGCCGTCGATCAGACCGGCAAGGAAATAGCCCGTGAAGGTGTCGCCGGCTGCGGTCGTATCCACTGCCTGCACCTTGAAGATCGGCTGCTCATAACGCTCGTCCTTGTGAGCATACACCGCACCATCCTTGCCAAGCGTCAGGACGATCCGTGCCTCCGGATACAGCTCCTGCAATTTGTCAAGAATTGCGGCAGGCTCCGTTTCTCCGGTGATCTGTCCGCCCTCGATCTCATTGAGCAGGAAAATGCTGATCTTCGAGAGATCGCAGGCATGCAGCTTGTCATCGAACGGGGAGGGATTCAGAGCGATCTGCATTCCCATTTCATATGCCTTGTCGATGATATAGGGCAGAAGGTTGACCTCGTTCTGGAGCAGGAGAATGTCATCCTTCTCAAAATGAGAGAGCACCTCATCCACAAATTCCTCCGTCAGGCACTGGTTTGCACCGCCGTAGAGGAGGATGCAGTTCTGTGCATTCTTGTCCACCTGAATGATGGTGTGACCGGTCTTTTCATTGATCTTGCGGATATAATCGGAATTGACACCGTATTCCTTACACGCTTCGAGGAAGAGTGTGCCGTCCTTGCCGATCATGCCGCTGTGATAGACCTCTGCACCTGCCTTTGCCACCGCCATGGACTGGTTGATGCCCTTACCGCCGAGGTAGATGTTCATGCTCCCCGTAGTCAGCGTTTCACCGGGCTGTACGATGTGGTCAACACTGTATACATGGTCGATGTTCATAGAACCAATCGTTAAAACTTTCATATCTGTTCCTCCTGAACAATGCCCCGCCCGAAAACAGGAGGGGCATTGGTTGATTTGTTAGCTATGGCAGCAGCAGTCCTCCGGACAAGGACAATCATCGCCGCACTGACATCCGCCGCCGATGCTGTTGCCGGCATTGCTGGCAGTGATCAGTGTTACCTCAACGGGGATGGACTTGTCCACAGTTTCGCCGTTGATGAGCTTGAGTGCAGTTTCAACTGCGGTCGCACCGATCAGGTCGGGCTGCTGTGCGATGGTAGCGTCCATTTCGCCAGCCTTGATGGAAGCGATCGCATCATCGGTTGCGTCGAAGCCGACAACTACGATGTCCTTCTTTGCACCGGCAATTGCCTTGACAGCACCCAGTGCCATCTCGTCATTTGCTGCGAAAACGCCCTGAATATCACCGTTTGCCTGAAGCATGTTCTCCATAACGTTCATGCCCTCGGTACGGTCAAAGTTTGCGGTCTGGCTTGCTACGACTTCGAGCTTCTCATCTGCAATATTGTGGAAGCCCTTGCCTCTGTCGATGGCAGCAGAAGCACCATTGGTACCCTGCAGCTCTGCAACCTTGGCACCCTCGCCGAGCTGATCCACGATGAACTGTGTCGCAAGCTCTGCACCGAGTACGTTGTCGGATGCGATCTGGCAGTCAATGTCTACGCCGTTGACCACACGGTCAGCAGAGATCACCTTTACGCCCTTGTTGACAGCGGTCTGTACAACGCTGGACACGGTGTCGGAGTCTACGGGATTGACGATCAGAACACTGATATTCTTGGAAACCAGATCCTCAATGTCGCTGACCTGCTTGGAAGCATCGTCACCGGCATCTACTACGATCAGCTGTACATCAGCCTGTGCAGCGGCAGCCTTGGCACCCTCAACGAGGGTAACGAAGAAGGGGTTGTTCTGTGTGGAAACGGAAAGACCGATGGCACCGGTACCCTGATAGTTTGCCGCATTGCCATTGCTTTCACCGTCAATGCTGATCAAAGCACATCCTGAAAGGCAGAAGATCATGATCGTACTCAGGAGTAATGCAAATATTTTTTTCATGGAAATACCTCCTATGTTGTTAGCTTATCTCTTATGGTCGGACAGTACGGCAACGAGGATTACGACTGCCTTGATCACATCCTGATAGTAGGAGGAAACCTCAAGCAGGTTCATACCGTTGTTCAGTACTGCGATGATCAGAACGCCTGCGATGGTGCCAGTGATCTTACCACGACCGCCGGACATGGAAGTGCCGCCGAGTGCAACAGCTGCGATCGCATCCAGCTCATAGCCGTCGCCGAGTGTGGGCTGTGCAGAGTCCAGACGGGAAATCAGCAGCAGACCGGTCAGTGCGGACATAAAGCCCGAGAGTGCGTAAACGATGATCTTGGTCTTGGTGATGTTGACACCGACCAGCTTTGCACACTTTGCATTGCTGCCGGTCGCATAGACCTTGCGTCCGAATGTGGTCTTGTTCAGTACGAAATAGAAGATCACCAGAGAGAGAACGAGCAGGATTGCCGGAACGGGAATGTTGATAAAGTTGCCTCTGCCGGCAAACTTGAATGCAAACTGGTTTGCACTGCTGCCTGCGATCTCAGCCAGACGGGAGATCGGCTTACCATCGGTCAGGATCATGGCAAGACCACGGTATGCTGTCATGGTAACGAGCGTTGCAATGAACGGCTGGAGTCTGCCCTTGGTGACCAGCAGACCGCTGACTGCACCGAGGAGTGTACCAACAACAAGAGCGATGGGCATTGCAGCCAGTGCAGGGATGCCGCTTGTCATCAGCTTTGCACAGATAACTGCACTCAGAGCCAGTGTGGAACCTACGGAGAGGTCAATACCATCGGAGAGGATGACGCAGGTCATACCAAAAGCGATCAGACCATTGAAGGTTGCCTGACGCAGCAGGTTCAGGAAGTTGCCTGCGGTTCTGAAGTCGGGGCTGATGATACTGATCACAACGACCAGCAGCACGAGTGCAATAAATGCACCGTATTCGCCTAAATATGAAGTCCAGCTCTTTTTATTGAGCGTTTTCGTTGCTGTGTTTCCCATTACAAAGTACCTCCTGTTGCTAATGTCATGACCTTTTCCTGATCCGCCTGGGCAGCATCAATGATGCCCGTCACTCTGCCCTCATGCACGACCATGATGCGGTCGCTCATGCCCAGCACCTCCGGAAGCTCGGAGGATACCATGATGACAGCCACGCCCTTCGCTGCCAGATCATTGATCACATTATAAATTTCCTTCTTTGCACCGATGTCCACGCCTCGTGTCGGCTCGTCAAGGATGAGCACCTTCGGATCGGTGTAGACCCACTTGGCGATGACGACCTTCTGCTGGTTACCACCGGAAAGATTATTGCACTCATGCTCCGGTCCGAAGCACTTGATGCGGAATTCCTCGATTCCCTTCTTGACCAGTTCCCTGCCCTTGGACTTGGAGAGCACGGATTTTTTGGAAACCTTGCCCAGATTTGCAAGCTCGATGTTCTCCGCAATGCTCTTTTCCAGAAGCAGACCCTCGGTCTTTCTGTCCTCCGTGATGAAGCCGATGCCGGCATTGATGGCATCTCTTGCACATTTGATGTCTATTGCCTCGCCGTTGATCAGCACTCTGCCGCTGTCATACGGAAGATTGCCGAAAATCGCATGCATGATCTCTGTGCGTCCTGCACCCATCAGACCGGATACGCCGAGCACCTCGCCCGCATGCACTCTGAAATTCACATTCTGGAAGGTCTTGCCCTTGCAGAGATTTTCAACGCAGATCACTTCGTCACCGATCTTTACGCCCTCACGCTTCGGATAACGCTCACCGATCTCTCTGCCGATCATCATGCGTACAACGTCATCCATATTGATATCCTTGATGTTCTCCGTGCCGACATAGGTACCGTCACGCAGGATGGTGATTCTGTCGCAGAGTTCAAAGATCTCCTCCATTCTGTGGGAGATGTATACAATGGAAACGCCCTTTTTACGCAGATCGTTGATGAGCCGGAACAGACCCTCTGTTTCGCTCTGGGTCAGTGCGGCGGTCGGCTCGTCCATGATGAGCACCTTGGCATCGACCATCAGTGCCTTGCAGATCTCGACCATCTGCTGCTGACCGACGGACAGGTCGGACATTACCGCATTGATCGGGATGTTCACGCCCATTCTGTCCATGACTTCCTGAGCCTTTTTCCGCATTGCCTTCTTATCGCAGATGCCGAAGCCCTTTGTGATCTCCTTGCCCATAAAAAGATTCTCTTCCACGGTCAGGTCAAAGAGAACGTTCAGTTCCTGATAGATAAAGACAATGCCTGCCTTTTCAGCTTCCTGCGGTGATTTGTAGACAACCTCCTGCCCGTCCACGAGGACAGTGCCAGCGTCACGGGTATAGACACCGGTGAGAATTTTCATCAGAGTGGATTTACCGGCACCGTTCTCGCCCATGAGTGCATGGACTTCACCGTCTTTCAGAAGGAAACCAGCATCCTTGAGCACCTGATTCGTGCCGAAGGATTTGTTGATCCCTTTCATTTCAATGTTCATACGTTCACCTCTCCTTACTATGCAAAGATACAGCCAGCCTGCAAAATGATATTCGCATACGGCGTGGTTTCGCCCGTCCGTATCACAGCCCTGCACTGCTTGGTTGCTTCCTTCAGTGCGGTGTGGCTGACGAATTCGATCTCAATTGCCTGATCCGCAAACAATGCTTCCACCTGCTGCAGAACCTCGGGGTTCTGCTCCCTGATCTCCTCGGCAAGAACGATTTTTTCAATTTTCATGTCCTGTGCAACGATTTCAAGTGTCTGCATGAATGACGGGATGCCGAAGGCAAGTGCAAGATCAATGCGTTCCGTTTCATCGGGGATCGGCAGTCCGCAGTCACCGATGGCGATGCGGTCAGTATGTCCGAGATAGGACAGCACCCGTGAAATGTCACTGTTCAGAATGCCTTGCTTCTTCATTTGTTGGTTCCTCCTTTGCCTGATTTTATGTGACAATTTTCGTAATTGTTGTATATATTATAGCATTTTTCGTAAACATTGTCAATAGATTTTGTACATTGTATAGAAGTTGCGTATTCAACTTCCAGTAAAGGAAAAAAGAGGAAAATAAAGAAAAAAGCAGTCTGTCGAAAAACTTTGTTGGGTTCAAAGGACGAAGTCCTTTGGCGGGTTGAGGGTACGCAGTACCCTCGCAATATAGCCCCTCCCCCTCTGGGGGAGGGGGAGGGGCTGCTCCCCACGGGGTGGGGAGACGTCACGAAGTGACAGAGGGGACGGCACCGGTGAGGTGGGGGCAATCTTCGGGTTTCTAACCCAGAAAAAGACTTTTTTGACATGCTGAGAAAAAAGAAGAATTCGGAAAATATTTGACATAGAATGAAAAAGATGGTATAATGGAATTGTCATAGGACAGAACCCATAGAAAGGAAGGGAAACCATGATGAAAAAAAATGGAATCGCCGCCCTGCTGCTCACAGCAGCAATGACGGCACAGATGACAGGGATTCAAGCCTTTGCACTCCATACCGGAGAGCTGGAGGTGGAATCTGCACGAAGAAGCACAGCTGCAATGGAAGAGGGAAATTTTACCAGTTTTGCAGCTATTTCCAACGGCATCTCTGAAAAAGCAAAGAATGCCGTTCTGCCGGAGAGCTTTGACCTCCGCAATGAGGGTCTTGTGACGCAGGTCAAGGATCAGGGATCCTTCGGCACATGCTGGGCATTTGCAGCACTTGCTTCTCTGGAAAGCTCACTTGTCAGAGAGGATCCGCTGGTGGATCTCTCGGAATGGGCACTTGCTTATACGACCTACTGCGATGAATTCGGATTTCCCCGTACTTCCGAAAAGGAAAGCCTGTTCGATGAGGGCGGCATCTACGGCAACACCGCAGCCATGCTCGTAAGCGGCATCGGAAGTGTTCCGGAGGACTGCTTCGGTTATTTCTACGGCGACACGACCATCGAAGAATGCGGTATGGTGGCAGATGACTGGAGGCTTGCACGTTACTGTCAGACAACGGACTGCATCACACTGGACTACTGGAACTACTCAGACAATTTTGAGGATCAGAAAAAGGCGGTCAAGAATGCGATTTATGAGGGACATGTTCTTTCCGCAAGCTATACGCACAACGACACTCTGTTCAATTTCGATACCAACGCTTACCATTATTCTTATGATTCCGAAATAGATCCGGAGCAGGATTACCGTCATGCCATTGCCATTGTCGGCTGGGATGACAATTATCCGGCAGAGAATTTCGTTAACCCGCCCGAGAATAACGGTGCATGGCTCTGCAAGAACAGCTGGGGAACTGACTGGGGCGATCACGGTTATTTCTGGCTTTCCTATGAGTCCGAGTCAGTATGGGATTTTTTCTATCTTGACAGCGGCTCCGTGGATGAATACGAAAACATTGAACAGTATGACGAGTACGGCTTCAGCAACTCCCTGCAGGTCGGCACCGGTAACTTTGGCGATGAAACAGCATATGCAGCAAATATTTTCACTGCTGAGGAGGACTGTTATGTGACCGCTGCTATGGTTTGCACTGTTCTGACGGATGAGGACTGTGAGATTTCCGTCTACACAGAGCTGACCAATCCCTATGACCCCACCTCCGGCGGTCTTGGTACGACGGTTTCCGTGCATCTGTCTGAAAGCGGCTACCATACTGTGGAGCTGCCGGAACCTGTCTTTATTGCAGCAGGCGAGTCCTATTCCGTGGCTGTCAAATACAGCGGCGAGGAGGGCTACCATATTCCGACCGAGCAGGTCTACCATTCTACAACAGTCTATGATGACGGTTTTGAGGAATATTTTGAGGCAGAGCTGTATGAACGTCTGAAGGACACAAGAGAAAGAGGTCAGAGCTTCGTCAGCGTTGACGGCGTGGCATGGGAGGATCTCTATGATGTCGGATACACCTGTGAAGAAGAATTCTACACACTGACACCCGAGGACGAGGAATGGTACAGAGAGGAAATGGGCAGGTGTCCGGTATCCTTTACCTATGAGGACATCAACCTCAATGTCTGCATCAAGGCATTCACACAGCCGGCAAACAAGGTATTCTTCTCCGAAACAAACACCTCGATTCTGAGCGGTACCGAGATCGAACTTTCCAGTTATCTGAACGAGGACATCTACTATGCGATCAATGACGGCGAGGAACAGCTCTATACAGGTCCGATCGTGTTTGATGGTGATTTCATGCAAATCGCCGCACGCACAGCCAGCGATCCGTATTTGAGCTGGGCAAAGTGCTACAACCGCAAACAGCCCACCCTGTCAAGCCTGTTCTGCTGTGAGCCAACCGATGAATGGGACTATCACGGCTATCTTTACTTGGGCAGTGAAACGGCTCGTTTCTATACCTACGATTTCACACAGGAGGTCTCACTGCTTCCCATCGGTACCGGCGACATTTATTTCAACGATGTACTGGTGGAATCCGGTGAATACCAGACCATTCCGGTCGGGGATGAGTACAGAACCTTCCTGAACGTCCGTGTCGAAGAGGACGGACAGTCTGCGGAATACACTGTATGCTTCAGCGACATGCTGGATGTGCTATACGGTGATCCCAGCAATGACGGTGTTGTAGATGCGGTCGATGCTGCACAGGTGCTTCAGTACGCCGCAGCAATCGGTACGGGTGCCGATCCTCTCACTCCGGATGAATTATGGCTCTTCCGTGCGGACATCAACACGGACGATGCAGTCGATGCATCCGATGCGGCAGATATTCTGTACATTGCTGCACGGGAAGGCTCCGGTGACGGATCAGTGGGCTAATCATCAATCTCCGAATAAAGGGCTTCTGCACGGAATGTGCAGAAGCCCTTTTCGTTATTCAGTTTCTTCCGTTGCAGGAACCGCTTCTGTTTTCTCCTCAGCAGGAGCAGGTGCCTGCACTGCCTCGAAACGATGCAGATCTTCACGGAGGATCCGGTAAAGTGCCGCTGCGAGCGGTACGCCCAGCAGCATGCCGAGCACGCCGGAAATGCCGCCGCCGATGGTCACGGCTGCCAGTACCCAGAGTCCGGGCAGACCGATGGAGGTGCCCACGACCTTCGGGTAGATCAGATTGCCCTCGACCTGCTGCAATATGAGAATGAACACAAGGAACAGCAGAGCCTGCATCGGGGATTCAGTCAGGATCATGAACGCACCCACACCGGCTCCGATATAGGCACCGGCTACGGGGATCAGTGCGGTGAATGCGACCAGTGCACCGATCATGAGAGCATAGGGGAAACGGAAGATCAGCATACCCACCGTACAGAGCACGCCGAGGATCACGGCTTCTGTGCACTGACCGACAATGTAGCGGCGGAAGCTGTCATTCAGGATGGATGTCACATAATGGATCTTCTCATTCCACTTGCCGTTTGCAATGCGGCGGAGCAGACGGTTGGTTTCTTCACAGAGGGTATCTTTGGAAATGAGGAGGTACATCGAGAAAATAATGCTGATGAGGGCGGTCACGATACCGGAAAAGACGCTTGCCACAACGGAGATCACGCCGCCGACCACGTTGCCCAGTCCTGAGCCAAGCTTTTCGATGATGCCGGACAGCTGGCTTTTCCAGTCGATCTCCAGCAGGGGCTGGAGTACTTTTTCAGGCATGAGTTTTTGATCCTTGGCATAGGTCACAGCCTTTTCCATCAGACCGGGGAACTCGGCGAGGATCAGACGAATACATTCGCCAAGCTGGGGCACAACCAGTCCGATGATGAGTGCAGCAGCGGCAAGGATCGTCAGAAAGGCGGCGATCATGCACACAGGACGGCGTGTTGCAGCAGCCATCGGGTGGGTGCTCTTGGTGAAATAATGTTTTTCATAGAAAGTCATGGGGATATTGATGACATACGCAATGCCGCAGCCGAGCAGAAGCGGCAGTGCAGCTGCAAATGCTGTGGAAAGCAGTCCGGCAGCAGTTGTCCAATAGGTCACTGCAAGGTACAGCAGAAAAATGCTGACTGCGATCCTGAAGCAGGTTTTCCATTCGATTTTCATATTCTTCTCCTTTCATGCAGCAGATGCTGCTCCATCCTTTCATTATAACATAAATTCTCATATAATACCAGAAGAAAAAGCGGGATTCTCAAAATATAGCAACTTCAATAAATATGCCTGTTGATATTCGGCATAATGAGAAGGGGGACTGCCGTAATTTGCCCCTTTACATTTTGAACCTGACGTGTTATAATAAGAAAAAACGGAGGAATTCTATGCAGTATCTGATTACATTTCTGGAGGGGGTCATCTCCTTCATTTCTCCCTGCATGCTCCCCATGCTGCCGATCTATCTTTCCTATTTTGCCGGCAATGCGGACAAGAAGCAGCATACCCTTGCACGTTCTGCGGCTTTTGTGCTGGGCTTTACAGTCGTGTTCAGCCTGCTCGGACTGTTCGCCGGCAGTATCGGTGCATTCCTGTCCGCCTACCGGACGGCGGTCAATATCGTCTGCGGCGTGATCGTCATTTTCTTCGGTCTGCACTACCTTGAAGTCATCCGCATTCCCCTGTTCAAAGGCATGCAGAAAATGCACACGGTCAACAGCCTTTTTTCAGCGTTCCTCTTCGGTGTGATCTACTCCGTGAGCCTGACTCCCTGTGTCGGTGCATTTCTCGGCTCCGCACTGATGCTCGCCTCTGCTTCGGGGACGGCGGTGCAGGGCGTTCTCCTGCTGGTGACTTATTCGCTGGGGCTGGGTCTGCCGTTCCTTCTCTCAGCAGTACTCATGGAACAGCTGAGTACTGCGTTCACATTCATCAAACAGCACTACAAGATCATTAATCTCATCAGCGGCATTTTCCTGATCGTGACCGGCATCGTGATCGCTCTGGGCTGGATGAACCGGCTGATGGCTCTCTTTTCGTGAGGTGTATGATGCAAAACAAGAAATTTGTACTTCTTCTCCTGCTGCTCTGCCTGCTGGTCGGCGGTTCTGCGGCGGGTTACCGCTATCTGACCAGCCACAATGCGGATACCGGCATTTCCGCCGATTCCGCACCGCAGAAGATCACCGCACCGGATTTCACGGTCATGAGCCGTGCCGGAGAAGCGGTCAAGCTTTCGGATGCTTTCGGAAAGCCCTTGGTGGTCAATTTCTGGGCTACATGGTGCGGTCCGTGCAAATCCGAGCTGCCGGCATTTGAAGCCGCATACCGGAGCTATGATGATGTGGAATTCCTCATGGTGAACCTCACCGACGGTCAGCGTGAAACGACGGAGATCGTGGAAGAATTCCTCACAGAGAACGGCTACACCTTCCCTGTGTATTATGATACGCTCACCAGTGCTGCAAATGCTTACAGTGTGTACGGGGTTCCGGTGACGTATTTCATCGGTGCTGACGGCACGATCCAGAACAGCTATATGGGAGCAATGTCCGGAGAGCAGCTCACGGCTCTGATCGAGGCACTGCTTGCAGAAGAACAGGAGGTTTTACAATGAAAGTGACATTCAATGAGGACGCAGAGGTCGTGAAAATGGTCAAGGAGGGACTGGAAAAAACGGGGGGCTATTGTCCCTGCCGTCTGGAACGCACGGAGGAAAACAAGTGCATCTGCAAGGAATTCCGTGAACAGATCAAGGATCCCGACTTTGAGGGCTACTGCCATTGCATGCTGTATTATAAATCAAAATAACAGGAGGAGATCATCATGAAAGAAATCACACTGACAGCAGAAAATTTTGAGAAAGAGGTCATGCAGTCCGATATGCAGGTACTGGTGGACTTCTGGGCACCGTGGTGCGGTCCGTGCAGAATGCTTGCACCCATCGTGGAGGAGATCGCCGAGGAGTATGCGGATACTGTGAAGGTGGGCAAGGTGAACGTGGATGAACAGCCTGCACTTGCCGCACAGTTCGGCATCGCCAGCATTCCGGCACTGCTCGTATTCCGGAACGGCAAACTGGTCAACTCCGCCGTCGGCTACCGTTCTAAGGTGCTGGTGGAGGATATGCTGGGGCTTGTGTGAGAAGAATTGTGCCTGAGAAAAACTGCATTTACAAACAGAGCTGCTGTACCAGAATGCAGCAGCTCAGCTTGTCGAAAAATTCATTTTGTTTCTGCATTCGCAGAAAGGAAAGATCGGTAAGGCGAAAAGTAAGGGGGAGTTTTTTGCAAAACCCCCCCTCTCTTTCAAACAGTCCACCGGACTGTTTGAAAGATTCACCCCTGAAAAAAGCGACGGCATTAGGAGATTTCGCTCACTGCGGTGAGCGACAAGGGGCTTCGCCCCTTGACCCCACGACCTTTTTGAAAAAAGGTCGATCAAA
>JAFTQJ010000043.1 GCA_017462785.1 Oscillospiraceae bacterium
CGCATAGCTTGTTGCACCGCACATGATGGCGATGATCATAATGAACAGCACCTCATGCAGCGGGTACTGCACACTGTTTTCTCGGCGGCTGTCTTCGATTCCTTCCAGTATTTCTTCCAATTTCAGCTTTTTCAAACTTCTGCTCTCCCTGTTTATGCTCTTTCCTCTATTTTACCATACTTTTGCTTTTTTTGGAAGAGACAGTTCACATTTTTTTTACTAAAGAAATTGCCGTGTGGCGGACAGGACCATCCCTTGACAAACGCCCGATTGATATGTTATGATAAAAAGGAAAGAGATGCCGGAAGGCACAACATGCACAAACCCATGCAAAACCACATGGTCGGAAAGGAAGTGAATCCATGTCGGATCAGATGATACTGATTTGTGAGAACTGCGGAAAGATCCGGTGTGTTCCCGCAAACGATGCGGAGGCAAGTCCGTGTGACTGCGGTGAAACAAAGAAATTTCACACACCAACGAACAGCAAGGTGAAAAAGGCGATCATTGAGATTATCCCGAAGATCACGGCGGTTAGTGTTACTGCTGCGGTGGGATTCTTTGCACCGGAGCTGATTCCGTGGGCATATCCGTTCACCCTCAAGGCTCTGGAAGTTACAACGGATCATGCCATCGAAAAATGCGGCGAATGGATGCAGAACCGATTATATGAGGAGGACAACTACCAGAAACAGATCAGCAGTCTTTTCGAAAAAGAACTCAAAAAGCTGATGAAGCTTGGCGATCCGCAGCTGACAGAGAAAAAACGTGGCAGTGGTTACGCCAAATACCAGCACTTCCGCCAGTACTATCATTTCTGTCAGGAGGACAGCGTTTCGATCTATGTTCTCCTCAGGGAAAATAACAAGCATCCGGATATTTTTCACGAGGATACCATCCGGTATATTTTTGACAGCCTGTTCAAAGTGGACTCCACGCCTGCTTCTGCACTCGATGACATACTCGCATGTGCACTGGAGCTGCGGCGGAATTTCAGAAATGCAGTTTTCAAAGACCAGAACCTTGCAACGATCTGGATTCAGCTGGATACACAAAATCGTCTGGACACGCAGATAAAGCTGCTTTCAGAGAAGCTTACTGACATTCAGAACCAACCGCACCACCACCCCGCAGATACGGATACATTCACAGGCTTTGTCCGGAATGCCCATCTGCCGGTAACTCTGAATGCTGAGAATAACCGTTTCAGCTACTACAACCCCAGAATCGGCTTTCATGGCAGAAAAACGGAGCTGACACAGCTCCATGCATTTCTCCTTGATGCACGTCCCGTTGTTGTGTGGACGATCACCGGACAGGGCGGATGCGGCAAAAGCCGCCTTGCCCTGCAGTTTGCGAAGGAATGCCGTTCGGAGATGGGCGTGGTCTGGCTGGATAATACGACGCTGAACCAGTGGAAACATATCCGGAATTTTGAGGTGGATGACAGCACCCCGAACCGCACGGTGCTTTTTGTCTGCGACTATGCCTCCGAAAAGCTGCCAGAGCTTGACGGACTGATCGGTCAGCTCCGGCAAATGGACGGCAAATTCCGCATTCTGCTGCTGGAGCGTGCACAGAACTGGCAGAATACGCTCCGGCAATCCTCGCAGTACAGACAGGCGGGCGACTGCCTGCATCGGGATGAATCCCTTCATCTCTCCGACTCCCAGCTGGACGAGGAGGCTTGCAGAAGGATCATTGCCGATTTTGCGGCGGCGTATTATAATCGGACGCTGAGCGATGCAGAGGCGGATGCCATCATTGAGCAAACACAGAACCTGACCATCAACGGCACAAAGCGGCAGAAAGAGATCCGCTGTCTGTTCATGCTGCTGATGACGGATGCCTACTGCGTCAGCGGAGCAATGAACCATTGGGATGCGGATGCACTGGTCAAGGAATACATCAAGCGTACCAAGATAATGGCTCTGAAGAAGTATTCTGAGGATATCGTTCACCATGCCTACCGCCTGCTGGCTCTTGCTACGGCGGCAGGAGGGCTGGATCTTGAAGATGCAAACCATCCGCAGCTGATTTCGGAGCAAATCGAAACGCTGAACA
>JAFTQJ010000044.1 GCA_017462785.1 Oscillospiraceae bacterium
CAGAAGTTTAAGGGTACGGTAAGGGTATGCACGTTTCATATCATCACACGGATAAAATTATAACCCCGAAATTATGGCTAAATTTCAGGGTTTCTGTGGTTGCGGGAGCCGGATTTGAACCGACGACCTTCGGGTTATGAGTACTAATTATTCCGATTCAGCCCACGCCTCATCTTTTGAAGAATGCCTATATTTCGCCATTTTGCACATCCCATCGGTTCACTTCATTCCCCTCGTATCCCCCGTTTTCAGCGGGCATAACGGAAACGAAATATCCCGTTTCTCCTCAGTTTCATCATAGGCAGACACCACCAAAATAATCTCTTGGCGGTGTTTTTCAATCTCATTGCATCTTCACCATACACGATTTCTGATAAAACGCAATGCCGTATTTTACGATCTTCTGGTAGCAGTCCTCCACAAGCTCCGCTTCGTAATTTCTCTCCTCGATCTGCCGCAGAGCCTCATCGCACTTCGCCGCAAGCTGTCCGAATTTCGGAGCAACTTTGATTTCAATGATGATCGCAAGCTGATGACGGCGGCGTTCCAGAATCAGAATGTCCGGTCTGCCAAGCCCGCTTTCACGGTTCGATTTGACCGTGTATCCCTTGAATCCGGACAGCACGCCCGACAAAAATCCGTGGTAATAGCTCTCCTTGCCGTCATAATAGCTGATGGATTCATCCAGCCAGTCCCCAAGCAGTTCCTCAAAACGCAGAACATCGGACGAAATCAAGGCTTCAAAGAGATCCTCACGGGAATCCGCATTGACCTTTTCTTCAAACCACTGCATGACCGTGGTGCGATAAATGCTCTTGACTTCACGGTTCGGAATCACCATTTTGGAGTAGATGATCTCCTCCTCCAGTCGGGATTCGATCTGCTTCAAGTAGCCCGTAAACAGCAGAAAACTCCAGATATAGTCGCTGTTGATCTTCACGTTGCGGTAGGTAATGTCCTCATAAATGGGCTTGTCCACAAATCCGCCGTTCAGCAGCTCCTCGATCTGCTTCCGAGTTTCCTCGTTGCCCTCGTTGACAAGCTGGTGGATGATGTCGTTGGAGCTGGTGTTGCTCCAGTAGGGTCTGATCAATGCGTGCCAATCCCCTCTGGCATCGGCAATAAAATTGATGATGCTCCACGGATTGTAGATCTCGGTTTCCCCGAACAGATACCCATCGTACCAGTCCTTGATATCATCAAGACGGCTTTCGAGGTGATATGCCGCCGCAAAAGCCTCAACTTCTTTCCTTGTGAAACCGAAATATTCACTGAAATCTGGCGTTGAAAGGCTGTACACCTTGAGATTATTCAGCCCCGTGAAAATGCTCTCCTTTGAAATCCGCAGACATCCGGTCAGAACACCGAATTCAAGGGAATTGTTCGTCTTTAAGGCACTCTCAAACGCCGAACGGATGAGATCCACCATTTCATCATAGAAACCCCTGAAATAGGCGTTTTCAAGGGGAACATCGTATTCATCAATGAGGATGATGACTTTCTTCCGGTGTACGATATGCAGACAATCTGAGAGAAGCCGGATGGCGTTGATATAGGCAGAATCTTCCGCTGTGCCATCACAAATACTTTCCAATCGCTGCCTGTTATCCTGTGCAATATCCTTTGACTGGAAAATATCACGATGCCGCCAGATCTCATGGCTGATCAGCTGCTTGTACATCTCAAACGCATATTGATAACTCGGCTGTTTCATGCCTTTAAGTGACAGCGTAATGACGGGATACTGCCCCTGATACGCCATATATTCCGGATATTCTGCGATTTTCAGTCCTTCAAACAAATGAGAGTTGTTCTCCTCCGTTTTCTCGAAATACCGCTGGATCATGCTCATATTGAGCGTTTTACCAAATCTTCTGGGACGGGTGAACAGGCTCACCTTGGATTGCTGGTCGATCAGTTCCCTGATCATCAGCGTCTTATCCACATAATAACATCCGTTTTCAATAATCGTTTTGAAATCCTCATGTCCGATCGGAATGGGCTTGAACCTCTCCATATGCGTCCCTCGCTTTCGTGTTACTGCTTTTATTATACCATATCCGGGGACGGAATGCAACTATCCGTTTTGTTTTTATTCAATCATTGTTCCAACACCTGCGTCAGGAACTGCGATGCGGAACGGACGATGCGACAACCAAACCGGTCATTCAATCCGATACGAAAAGGGTTTCGTGATTCCCGTACAAATCAAAAGAGCGTCGATAAGGACGCTCTTTTTGTTTTGTGTGATGTGATGGGAAAACCGGTTGGTAAGGTGCAAGGGGTCTAAAAAACAGTATGTACTCTTCTTGGCAACGATTATTCAGTTTCAATACCCCAATTGGTAAGGTGCCAGAAAAAGGCAGTGAAGGTAGTCGGAGTAGTTGGTTCAGGTATCAAAACCCCAATTGGTAAGGTGCAAGAGGCAGAAACCAGACTTGGACTTCTATCGCTGCTTTATGTATCAAAACCCCAATTGGTAAGGTGCAAGATGTCTCCTATGAACCTAAAAACAGCACTCAAGAAAGATCGTGAGCGTATCAAAACCCCAATTGGTAAGGTGTAAGTCAAGCTTTTCTCGATAAATTAATCCATCGAGAGAGGTTTCAAAACCCCAATTGGTAAGGTGCAAGGTTACACCTGAGGGTCAGGCAAATAACCGTAGCTGTGAAATGTATCAAAACCCCAATTGGTAAGGTGCAAGAACAATAAATTATGCTCTTGCACACAGTATAGCACAAAATGCGGATCTTGTCAAGAGAAAACAGAAAAAAACATGCAGAATTTACCGTCGGTCTCAAAATATAAAACTTTGTATTTCACCGAAACACAGCCATTTCATACTTTTCAACTTTTCCACACCGAGACCGACGGTTTTTTCAGGCGTTTTTTCGCTGTTTTGGCATGAAAAAGGTGCAAAACAGAGCGTTCTGCACCTTGGAATAAGTTGTTTTTGGCTTGAAATAGGCATTTGAGATCGACGGATTTTTTATCTTATAGACGTTGTGGAAAAACGCATCGTTTCCCCTACCTCTTCCTCACCCCACGCATCCTGCTGTAAAGCACTTCCCTGTCACCCTCCGCACAATGCACCTGTTCCAATATCATGCCGATCGTGTCCTGTGCGGTATATTCGTAGCTTGTGAGGATCGCCGTCCACGGTAAATTGGTTTCCATGAAAAATTGGTGCAGTACCGCTTTCAGCTCGTCATGCTCCATGAGCACCTTGACGGAGGTGTTTTCTCCATAAGAATACGGGGATTTCACATCGGCGTAGACCGTGCAGCTCGCCTGCAAGTCACGGGAAGAAAGACCTGCTTCGATTTCGTAGAAGCCCTCCTCCATCGTCCAACGATGCAGATTCGGGTCATAGCTCTCAAAATCATGACGGTGCAAAGTAAAAGAAACCGTCTTTCTTTCGTTCGGCTCAAGGTGAATTTTTCGGAACGCTTTCAGCTCACGGACGGGCTTTGTCAGCGTGCTTTCCTTGTCGGAAACATAGATCTGAATGACCGTCTTTCCTGCACGCCCGCCCTTGTTGACCACCTCTGCACTAACCGTGACAGAATCGGTAAAGGTGTCCGTTTCTGCCGTCAGTTGTTCGATCACAAAATCCGTGTAGGAAAGCCCGTGCCCGAACGGATACAAAGGCTCGATCTTCCTTGCGTCATACCAGCGGTAGCCCACGAAAATCCCCTCACCGTAATGCACCTGCATCCCGTCACCGGGGAAATTCAGATAGGTCGGCATATCCTCAATACGCTTCGGGAATGTCAGCGGCAGCTTGCCCGAGGGATTGACCGTTCCGCAAAGGCAGTCGGCAAGTGCATTTGCCCCCTGCATTCCGGGGAGAAACACACAGAATATGCCGTCAAAGCGTTCCTCCCAGCCATCCAGTGCAACGGGTGCACTGATATTCAGCACAAGAATTTTCTTCATGCTGCGGCGGTCGGCTTCGGCAAGGAGCGTTTCCCACTCCTCCACGATCTGTGCAGGAACAGAAATATCCTTCCGGTCGTTCCCCTCCCTGCCTGCAAGACTGTAAACGTAAACCAGCGTGTCCGAAGCATCCGCAATTGTACGCAGTGAAACACCGCTGAAACGTTCGGAAAGAGCATGATAAAATGAAACATTGCGGTTTGTGTGGATGCCCGCACTTCCCTCGCCGCAGGTCAGCAGATATTCAGCGTATTTGCCGTACAGTGCGATATTTGCGGTCGATGGGAGGGGCAGAGCGTCTGCATTTTTCAGCAGAACGATCCCCTCTGCCGCCGCATTGTATGCCGCCCTGTCAGTGTCTTTAAGAGAGATCTCACCCTCGGCAGGCTTTGCATATTTCCCTGCAAGCTCTGCAATGCGGCTTGCGGAAACGCTCAGTGCTTCGGGTGAAAGTGTGCCGTCCTGCAATGCGGCAGTCAGTGCGTCGGGCGCGATCGGACCGGGCATGGCAAGGTCATTGCCCGCATTCAAAGCAGCTTCAGGGTGATACACAGCATTCCAGTCCGACATGACCACGCCCTCAAAGCCCCACTCCTCACGGAGCATATCATGAAGCATGGAGCGATTTTCCGAGCAGGGAACACCGTTGATCTGATTGTACGCACTCATCACCGTTGCAACGCCAGATTCAACGCAAGCCTTGAACGCAGGGAAATACAGCTCATGGAGTGCACGTTCGGGGATGTGCTCATTGAGATTCATGCGGTTGGTTTCCTGATGATTTGCGGCATAATGCTTGACATTTGCGGCAACGCCCTCCGCCTGCAAGCCCCTGACAAGGGATGGGGCAAGAGCGGATACAAGGCAGGGATCCTCGGAATACCCCTCGAAAAGCCGTCCATTCCGGATGTCACGGTGAAGATTGACATTCGGCGTTCCAAGCAGGATGTGGATGCCATAGGAGCGAGCCTCTTTGCCGAGGGCAGTTCCCGTATCGTAAATCACATCGGGATTCCACGATGCACCGAGCATCATTCCCGGCGGATAACAGCCGGGCGGTTTCAGCTTCGGGTTACGCTCATGGAGCTTCTGCACAATGAAATCGTATAGCTTTTTCGAGCTTTCATCGGGCAGTTTTTCGGGCGTGTAGAAGTATTCCAGCACATTCCGCAGGTCACTTCCGCCGATGCCGTCAATGCCGCTGCTGCTCAAAAAATCACCGAAAAGCTGTTCAAAATTGATGCCCGTACCGCCGTCAAGAAGCTGTAACCTCGGAATCTCCTTTTCGGGGATTTCGGCTGTGCCGAAGAAGGATGCACCGTTTACAAGGCGGATCTGCTCCTCGGCCGTGAGATGAGTTTCAGGCATGGTGTTTGCTCCTTTCGTTTTTGTTGGTGTTGGGGATGACATGCACCGGCTTGACTGCGGTTGATTCATGATCCCAGAAAAGCGTTCGCAACAGAATTCAGCTGCTCCGAAATGTTCGTAAATGTGCAGTTCAGATCAAGTGTTTTCACGCCGATCCGATTACCGCTCATCCAATAATTCTGATCCGGCTGAACCGTTTCATTCGTCCGGGCATACAGCAGCATACCGGAAACCTCACCGCCAGCTGCCGCCAGATTCTTCACATAAGCAAAAATCTGATAGAGATTGTTCGAGTGAAGCGTGTGAACACCATATTGTGTCTGTGTTGTCTTCCCATAATATTTAGCATCTATGATCAGCGTTTTCTCATCACAGGTAAGCATAATGTCCGACTGCATTGCAGGCAGCATCGTATCAAACCCATCATCCAATGCCCATGCGATGCGTGAGGCATTCGCTTTGAGCTGCGGATAATGTCTGCGATAGTATTCCAGAATGAATTTCTCATAAAGTCTGCACATATGCTGTTCATCCACAAAAGCAGCAAGCCGGTGTTCGCCCTGCTCCGTAGTCTGAAGCATCCCTTCAATGATCAGCTGACAAATCCCGATCAGCATTTGATAGTTCTGATGATTGCGGTGAAAACGAATGGAGGACCATCGGATACTGGCTGGTGCAATGGTGTCGATCCCTGAAAAATACAGCATCGCTTTCTTTAATGACACCTTGTATATTTCATCCACCTGTGCATGACGAAGAAGCAGGAATACAGTCGTTTTCAAAATCTGATTATACAGATTGTTTTCGGAAAGCTCATCGTATTCACAGGTCAGTGTCCGCTTCTGTGCAATCCGGCTGCGAATCGTTCCCGTCATCTGGATCTTGCCTCGAAATGCAGGCATTTCTTCTGTTACACTGCGATACTCCCGATATAATCCATGCTTGAGCTGCTGTGCGATGCCCTTGGATAGAATTGCAGCAAACAGATTGTGAATATGCTCAAATTTCTCGGTTTCAATATCGGCATAATGGGAATGCCGCAGCACCGTGAATGCATATGAAAGCATGTAATAGATATTTTTGATAAAGATGCTTTTGTCCTTTGTCATTGCAAAACACCACGCAGATTGTTTTCCCATTTCTGAATTCTGGATGCATCATCAAACCAATACTCTCTGAGCATGGGCAGTATCTCATATTCCACTACAGAACGCAGCCATGCATCCGTGCAGATACTCTGATTGCAGAAATAACTATGACCGATGCAGAATCCTTTCCCAAGTGTTTTGTCCTCTGCAATTTCACGGTTCAGCTCCTGCACTCCGGCAATCAGCAGATCCAGCGTTTCGCTGTTCAGTCCTGCCTGGTAGGTTCGGAATCCTTCGGACTCAAATCCGGGTTCCATGTCAAAGAAGCTGAATCGGCGGCGAAGTGCATAATCAATCATCGCAAGACTGCGGTCGGCGGTGTTCATCATGGCGATCAGATACAGATTCTCCGGAACAGCGAACATCTGCCCATCATAGGCAAGCGACGCAGGTGTTCCACGGTAATCACGTTCGATCAGCATCAAAAGCTCACCGAAGATCTTGCTCATATTACCACGATTGATTTCATCAATGATGAAGAAAAAATCTTTCTGTGGCTGCCGGGCTGCCGTCTGGCAGAACTGGTAGAACACTCCATATTTCAGCTCAAATCCGTCTCCGGAGGGCTTGTATCCCATCACGAAATCCTCATAGGAATAATTCTGATGGAACTGCACAAATTGAATGCGGCTTTCATCCTTTTCGCCCATCATCGCATAGGCAAGCTTCTTGGCTGCAAACGTCTTTCCCACACCGGGAGCACCTTGGAGGATGAGATTTTTCTTGTTTCGCAGCACACCAACAAGAGCGTCATAACCTGATTCAGACATGTAAACATCTCTCAGAAAATGTGCTTTGTCACATTCGCCCTTATTGGAAACAGAGGACTGCGGTTCGTTCGTTCTCAGATGCTCCCAGTCTTTTAACAAGCCGGAATATACCTGTTCCCTGATCATAATTCCGGATGACTGGGGACTCCAGCACTGGTCTGGATATTTCTGATTCAAATACTCCGTCGTCAGAATCCCGCTTGCTCTGTAATCTATTATTTCTGTAAGGGCAATATCCACATAATTCATATCCGTATCTTTGGAAACATCATAATTCTTTTCTGTATATGCGTCGGAAATAACATAACCGGATGCAATGATACCTCGTGGTTCCTGCCCCAATCTGACAAGGAATACTCTGTCACCAATCTGAATATGGGAATTCGAACAGTTCCACCCCATGCAGTACGCTCTACCGTCCCTAATGTCCTGCACCGCAACATCAAAATCAGCCCAGTCCCATTTTTTAGGATTCCACGAAAGAAGCCATCCATGTGAGAGTTTCTGCGGTGCTTCAAACTGTTTTGCAGCTTCATCCTGACCATCGGGTTCAGGATGCCTCTCATCTGCATACACCCGACTGATATAGAACCCTACATCAATTGTCATTGTCCGCAGTTTATGATCCGGAGTGCAATCATCGGTCAATAGAGTGGAAAGAATATCCTTTAATTCTGCATCTTCCTGTAATGCAGCACACAGTTCATCATAAAGACAATAGAAATTGCGGAGGTTCTCAGTATACGCACCTTTTTTGAACTGATATTCGCTTCCTAATGTCTTGGCGGCTTTTTTCACTTCACTCAACTTGTAGATGTAATATTTATTGGGGTAACGAAGCCAGAGATAGGTGGTAATTGCATTTTCGCTCTGATAATGCTGTGCTGCACCGTCACCGTACTTTTCGAGCAGCCCCTCGGATGCATGTTTAAAGTCCTGAATACGCTGTATCAGATCCTTGGTTTCATCAAACAAGTCGATGAACATGGCACGCACTTCTTCGGGTGCTTTCTGGGCAAAATTCTGAATCATCCCCCTCGGCAAGTGGTTGACCGAAACGAGCAGGTTGAATGTCTTGGCAAGGGACTGCTTGAGCATCCCAAGAAAATCCGCAGCATTGATATCCCAATGCTCCTGAAAATGCTTCACTGCCTTCCATTTATACTGTTCGTGCTTCCACCAATTCTGTGTCAGTATTTTCTTATACTGCACCAGCACATCCGCCAGTTTTGCTTTATTGATCACAATTATCCCTTCTTTCGGTAAATGATGTCCGATACTCCCGTGAACCGCATCACAGGCAATCGCACTTACATATTGCTGTCATAGGTATGTACATTATTGATTATACCATTTTCCTACAAAAAGTGCAACTGATTTCAGGATATTTTATCGAATTTGACGTTTATACCGTTTGAAGTGTTATTATAAAAGTACAGTGTCCGGTCTGGAACATATTCGTAAGTCCCATCACCAATCCGAATTCACACTGATAATTCTTTAACTCCGATACGAAAAGGGTTTCGTGATTCCCATACAAATCAAAAGAGCGTCGATAAGGACGCTCTTTTTGTTTTGTGTGATGTGATGGGAAAACCGATTGGTAAGGTGCAAGGCTCTGACAGAGATCATGCTGTTTCGCTTTTGAAAGTATCAAACCCCCAATTGGTAAGGTGCAAGGAAAAATGGGGTCATCATGATCGTGACCAATCCATTATGTATCAAAACCACAATTGGTAAGGTGCAAGAACAATAAATTGTACTCTTGCATACAGTATAGCACAAAATGCAGATCTTGTCAAGAGAAAACAGAAAAAACATGCAGAATTTACCGTCGCTCTCAAAATGTAAAACGCTGTATTTCCCCGAAACACAGCCATTTCATACTTTTCAACTTTCCCACACCAAGACAGACGGTTTTTTCAGGCGTTTTTTCGCTGTTTTGGCATGAAAAAGGTGCAAAACAGAGCGTTCCGCACCTTGGAATAAGTTGTTTTTGGCTTGAAATAGGCATTTTGAACAGACAGCAAAATTCGTATGTATTTTCAGTTTTTACTTGACAAGATCTTTGAATTGTGATATACTATACTCATGAACACAATTTGTTGTTCTTGCACCTTACCAATTGGGGTTTTGATACGTGATAATGGGTTACAAGAAACTTTTGAAATTCAGGCGATTCTTGCACCTTACCAATTGGGGTTTTGATACGTCATCATCTGCTCGGCGGTAACTTTCCAGTTGGTTTCCTTGCACCTTACCAATTGGGGTTTTGATACAATAATGGGTTACTTTACGATTTTTACTGTGCCCGTGCAACGGAACATTCCGTCTTGCACCTTACCAATTGGGGTATTGAAACTTCCAGTGTTTCTCTCCTTCCTAACATCAGAAACGCTACTTGCACCTTACCAATTGGGGTTTTGATACCCGTATTTTTTGCCAAGTCGAGACGATTGAGCTCAAACCTTGCACCTTACCAATTGGGGTTTTGATACGAGCTCTTAGAGCTCAGTCACCGTTCCGTCGATATTCCTTGCACCTTACCAATTGGGGTATTGACAGGCATAAATAAACGCCTCCTTAAAATGTTAAAACCGTAGTTACTTGCACCTTACCAATTAGGGTCTTTATCCCTGCACAAAAAACCGCATTCATCCGTCTGACCGGATGAATGCGGTTTTTATTTTCTCCTCAGAAATGTATTTTCTGAGGAGTTGCTTTTTTGCAAAGTCAATGTTGAAATATATGCAAAATAAATAAACTGAATTTTTCGTTCCCATTTTTTAATCAGCCGCCTCCTTGGATTCCATCCGGTGTTATGATAATATCAGCAGGAGGGAACACTGCTGGAAAACAGACAAAGGAGGTTGATACCATGTTCCGTACACCACGTCTGCCGATGTTCGACCCGATGTCGGCGAATCTCGGGAAAATCGTCGGACGCATCACAAAGCGTCCCAGAGCACCCGACAGTCTTGCGGATACGCTTCGCATGGAGCTGCGGCATGAACCGCTGCGGATCTATGCGGACACCTGCACCCTGCTCCACGACAGCGGCATGGAGCTGCTGGAGGCACTGGAGGAGGTACTTCCCGAATTCGGGCAGAAGCTCCGGCTTTTTGCATCCGTGCTCTACGAGCTTGAGAACGTAGCACGCAAAGACCCGAAGCTCCGCCCCTCGTGCGAAGCAATCAGAGAAAAGCTTTGGGAGCTGGAAGAGCAGGGGCTTGTGCAGGTCATCATGGGGGCTGACTCTCATTTCTCAGATGTGAATTTTCTGGCAAAATTCATTAGCGAAATGCAAAGCTCCAACCTGCTCCTGCTGACACAGGACAGGGCACTGGCAGAAACCGCTGCACAGCTCAGGGAGTTTGTAAGTCCCTGTATTTCGGCAAATTACACCATTCAGGTAAAGCGTCTTACCCCGCTGGGCGGGCTGGAGGCTTTCCGTAATACGACATTTCAGGAGGTAAATTATGATCCAGTTCAATCCTATCGGTTATGCACCGACAACTGTTAATTCCGTCAATCAGGTCCTTGGTATGAAGCAGCTCGCCATTGCTGCGGATGCCTCCGGCAGAAAGCTCTCCCAGAACGGCAGAAAGCCCATTCCGAATGCGGCACTTGCGGAGTCGCTTTCCAAGGATTACAGAAAATACGAGGTGCTTTTGGTACGTCTGCGTCAGATTGGCTCAACTTCCGACTGCACCGGCATGATCCAGTACAGAGATTGTGTACCGCTTACTCCGGCGGATGTGTTCGGATTGATCCGTCAGTTCCATCTGCAAAATCTCATCCTCAGCTACGCCACTTACACAGCAGGTATTTCTGTCACGCTCAATCCGGCGGCTAAGAGCTTCTTTGACAAGGGCTTTGCACAGATCCATATCGCACAGTACCTCTGCCGCCGCAGTCCCGTGGATGAGCTGTATTTCGATACAACGCTTCGTGATGTGCGTACCGGCGATCATCTCAAGGTGGACTGCATTTACAGAAAGGGCGGTGCCGTGCATTTCGTGCTGGTCTGCCTGAATCCGAATCTGCTCAACATGAACCACTTGCTCAAACGTCTGACGGATACGGCAAACCGTCTGAAATCCAATGTTTCCATCGTGGTTTCCCCGTCGGTCGAACCGCTGCTCCTGCGTGAGCTGATGCATCACCTGACCAACAGCAATGTCAGAGATGTGAAGATCGTCAAATATGATATGCTCCAGCATCTGAAGTAAGGAGGGGACGTTATGTCTGTGATTCTCATGATTCTCTCCGCTGCCGCTTCCATTGTCCTGATCCTCTCGGACAGTCTGCGTTCCATGCTGACGGGTCTGTTCCGGCACGATAAGAAGGACAAGCTCCCCGAACACAACAGGCATACGAAAGCGGATGATAATTCCACTGTCACCCATGTCAGAAATTTTTTCAACAAGCCCCGCCGCTGATTATGAAAGGAATGTGATCGAATGAACAACGAAATTCTTAATAAGGTCGGTCTGTATCTGACCGAAAAAGCACTCACTGCTGCTCTGCCCGAGGGCAGCAGTGCAGAAAATACAGAAACCTTTGACCCGAAGGACATGCAGGCACTGCTCAATCGTGTGCTGACCGGTCACAGCACTGCCCGAATGCTGATCGCCACCTCTTCAGAGGACATTGCCCGTGTACTGCTGGCACTGAATGCTACAATCTCCGGCTACAAACTGACCGTTCTGTGCAACGGCGTGCTCCATGATACCGATGCTCTGGCGGAGCTGGAGCATGAGGAAAAGATGCTTCACACAGCGGACGGCACGGAACATTTTCCGGCGGTACAGCTCCACAGCCGGCTCTATGCGGATGAACAGGGTGCACTTCTGCTGGAGGATGCACAGGACGCTGACGGCTGCACGCCCCTCCTTGCCAAGGATGGCGGCCGCTGGGGTACATTGCTGGAAGGACGGACAAGTGAGATGTTCGCAGGCACTGCCGAACATTCGGAGGAGCTTTCCATTTGTGAACGTGCACAGCTCTGCATTGCTCTGGCGGATCGGGTGATGGAACTGGGGCTTCCTGTTCCATCCCGTGAACAGATCCTCCTGCTGAGAAAGGACGGCAAACTTGAACCTCTGTTCATTACACAGGAAAACGATGCAGAACAGCCGCTTTCCGAGCTGCTCTATGAAATCTTTACGGGTCACCGCCTTTCCGAATACGACAGTGCGGCAGAGGTTCTGGTCTATGATGCCGCAGTGACCGAGATACCGTCCATCTTTTTTGAGGATATGATGTACGCTTATGCATCCGCATTCTATCCCAACCGCAGCGACGGCACGCTGACCGCACGAAGGGTACGCAATACGATGGAACGCATCATTATGAACACAGAGGAGGGATTCTATCATGAATAAGATCACATACAGCAAAACAGGACGCAGACACGAGGCTATGCACAAGACCAACGAGGACTGCATCGGTTTTTATCAGGATGCACAGCTTGCTGTCATGGCGGTGGCTGACGGTGCAAGCTCCTCCAATGCTGCCGGTACTGCATCCAGACTGACGGTGGACGCTCTGCTGGAATTTTCCAAGAATCCTGCCATCTGGAGAATGAAGCCTGCCGACCTGAGAAAGCAGATCCTTCAGGTGCTGGACAAGCACTATCTGGATTCCAATTGCAGCTATGACGAGCTGTGTGCCACGGCGGTTCTTGTTGCTGTCAATTACCCTGAAAACCGTTACCTTGCTGTTTCCGTGGGCGACTGTACTGCCGTCATCTTTGACAGAACACTCTCCCCGTCCATCCTCCTTGCCCCCTGCAACCTCGGCTCCAAGCAGCAGACGATCTTCTGCAATGACCGTGCGGCATACAAAAGAATGCGGCTTGAACAGGGCAGTCTGCATCAGGCGGCTGGTTTTCTCCTGATGACTGACGGCTGCGGTGATGCATTCAGTGCGGCATCCGCTGCACCGATGCTCCGGGATCTGGCTGCCCTCGCCATCCTCTCCGAGGAACATGCACAGCAGGAGCTGGAGAAGATCGCTGAGGAGATCCGTGCAAAGCATACCGGACATGATGTGACCGCAGGACTGATGATGTGCGGCGAGGACACCGACCTCAACGCCCTTGCAAAGGCGACCTGCACCGTTGTACTGCCGGAAACGGAGAATACAGAAACACCAGTACCCGTTCCGGAGGAGGTCACAGCGGACGAGGAGGACACACCGCAGGAAGAGATCACCGAGGAGATCACGGCAGTCTGCAAAATCTACACCGCACAGGAGCTGAGCGAAGCCTTCCTCTGTGAGCCGTTTGAACTGCTCACGGCACTGCGGCCGCTGCTGAAAATGCATACTGCTGTGTATGAAAACGGCTGCTTCACGCTGACGGGGGGCGGTATCACATGAGTGCCTATGTGCATTACCTCACAGCACTTTATCCGCAGGGCAGGCATTACGCCGCCCTGCTCCCGAAAGGGGATGCAAAATGCAAACAGAATCTTTCCGCCTATGGGCTGAAATGCCTTGGACTGCTTGGTGAGGGAAGCTTCAGCAGGGTCTACCATGTCAAGGACAAAAAGACACGGCAGCTGCTTGCCTGCAAGGTGGCGAGATTCTATCCCGGAATGATGTTCGGCAGAGAACGGCAGCATCCGGCGGAGGCGGCACAGTGTGCTTTGCAGGAGATCCTGATTGCCAAAGAGCTGACAAAGAAGCATGTCCATGGTACAATGCCGATCCTCCGTTACACGCCGCATGAGGCAGTGATCCGGAAATACGTCCGGCTGCTCCGGTTCTTTCCGTTCCATTCGGGGTACAGTGTGCTGACGCTGATGCCGGTGGGCATCCCCTATCAGACGTTCATGGAGGAGCTGTTTCACAGCGGACGGCGGCTGACAAATGCACAGGGGGCGGCACTGCTTCTCGATCTCTGCGAACCGCTGCAGCACATGCAGCAGGCAGGCATCTGTCACAGGGACATCAAGCCCCAGAACATCATGCTGCTGCGGCTTCCGAACGGGCAGGTACGGGCAGCGATCACGGATTTCAACATCTCCAAGCCGCTGGGGCAGGACGAGATCGACACCTCGTTCACGCTCCACAACTGCACCCCACGCTACGCCCACCCCGACCATCTGCGGACGCAGGCATATGCACGGCTTTCCCGCACAACGGCACAGCGTTATGACATCTACTCACTGGGCGTGATCGCCTATATGCTGTTCAGCTTCGGAGATGTGCCGCCGAAGCACGGGCACATTCCACCGCCCCGCAACGCCCCAAGCCCCCAGTTCAGCAGTCTGATCCTGCGGATGCTGTCGGAGGACATCGACCGTGTGCCGGAATGCTCCCAGGTAGTCAGCGAGCTGTACCGCCTGCTGGGAAGCAGCGGCGGATGGAAAGGAGGGAGGTATTAATCAGGCTTCACCCCGAGGGAAACTTCGGGGTGATTTTTTTCAAAAATTCTTGACAAACGGGGATGGATATGGTATACTATGAATAAGAGCTTGCACCTTACCAATTGGGGTCTTGACACAAGTTCACAGCAGAAGTAATATCGCAAGTATGCGAACCCCTTCTTGCACCTTACCAATTGGGGTCTTGATACTTTTTGGCGTCTTCCCACGACCAGGTTTTCATATAGCCTAATACAGAACGACTTGCACCTTACCAATTGGGGTCTTGATACCTTATATACCCCCGGAGGGATATATTTTGGGTTTTCTACCTTAATCCTTGCACCTTACCAATTGGGGTCTTGATACCGGATATGTAACAATACAATAATCGAATGGGAGTTCATATTGACTTGCACCTTACCAATTGGGGTCTTGATACATAAATGAAGTCTGCAATACGTTTTTCAGAGCAGTCAACTTGCACCTTACCAATTGGGGTCTTGATACAATAGCATCACAGCTATGCTGTTTAAGCATCAGCTGTCTTGCACCTTACCAATTGGGGTTTTGATACCTACATAAGTCTGAATATACCGGCACTTCTGTAACCTTGCACCTTACCAATTGGGGTTTTGATACGTGCTTCCTTCTCGATGGAGCCACCATTCTTGTTGATATTCTTGCACCTTACCAATTGGGGTATTGATACCTGCTATACATCCTATATAAGTATCCATGACTATATTGTCTTGCACCTTACCAATTGGGGTATTGATACATGATAATCCAGCTTGAATCCTAATTTCAGTAAGGATTCTCTTGCACCTTACCAATTGGGGTCTTGATACATTCCTGAGTCCAGAGTTTCTCTTGATATACATATTCCTTGCACCTTACCAATTGGGGTCTTGATACAGTCAGTACAAACAAGCGTATAACCTTCATCAACAATCCCTTGCACCTTACCAATTGGGGTCTTGATACTTGAACTCTACACTTTGCAAGCTTGTACAATCAGCAAAGGCATCTTGCACCTTACCAATTGGGGTCTTTATCCCTGCACAAAAAAGAAACCGCATTCACCCGTCTGACCGGATGAATGCGGTTTTCTGTATGCGGTTTTAGTCGTCGATGATGTCGAACATGCCGAAGCCCTGTGCATTTTTGCTGCCAAGTCCCGTCTGGTAGAGCAGGTCAAGCGACTCCGGCTTACCGATGAGCAGGAATTTTCCATGGTACGCCGTCACCCAGATGCCCTTGCAGCGGGTAACGACCTTTCGGGGCTGGTTCTGCGGAAGCAGCAGGATCCCGCCCTCCGGCTCCGTTCCAAAGCAGGCGGCGTACTTCCGGATGTAATTATTCTGGAGCAGCGGCAGAAATTCAGCGTCATGCGGTGCATAGTAGATGGTTTTTCCTGCCTCGTCACTGCATTTGACCACGATGGGAGATCGTGTCACGATGGAAACACGCTCCGCTGTCACATGCTTTTCGCCCACCTCGATCATCCGCACGGAAAGCGTCTGATCGAACAGCCGAAATTCCTCACGTTCAAGCAGAGCCTGCTTCAGAATCTTGCAGAATTCTTCTGAAATACTGCGAATTTCCAGCGTGATCCTGCCCTCTATCTGCATTTCTTTCCCCACGATCCTGCATTTTCCAGAAAGTCCGCCGAAAGTGAACAGGCGGAACCGACTGCTCGTACTGCCGTATCCCGTATCATGCAGGAAATGTGCATAATCCGGATTGACATTAAGCAGGTGATAGATCGCACTCTGTATCTGATAATGATAACTCAGCGGAATGGCAAACGGCTGTCGGGGTTCAAGTGTTAATTTTATTTGCATGTTGGTTATTTTCCTTTTTTCCTTTTTAGAAATTTGAGTTTTATGATACCGAAAGCGTGCATCGTCAGTATGACGATCAGAACGGTTTCGCATATCAGCTCAAGCGTGTAAAACGGCTTTCCAATAAACGAATTTGTGTCCATATCACCGAAAAAACTAACTTTGTCTGTCAAGGGTCCCGTAACCGCCATGATCATTGCAATCACTGCAAACCAGAAACCGTAGTTATTAAGGTCATGATCGAGGGCTGAATTGGTCACATCCTTCATCTTCTCAATCTGGTTTTCCAACACATCTTTTTCCTTGTCAATGTAGAGTGCACTGCGGAGCAATTCATACATCTCAACCCCCTGCTCCTGTGAAGTCACTTCAAAAAAACAGAGCTGGTTGATGAAGGAAATGTACTCCCTCTGCAGTTTCATAAACTGCCGTGTTTTTTCCAGTGTTGTGATTTCCTGATCATTCATCTTTGGAGCCAGCACATTTGACTCTGCCTGAAATGAAACAATGGATGCTCGCTGTGCAAGGCAAAGTGCAGCGATCTGACAATATTCACCAAGAAATGGATATACAACCGGCTCCAATACTTTTGGAGAAGTCACACAGATCATGGAATGATGCGTCACTGCGTAAAAAGTCCCCCATGCCCCCCATCGGCTGTAAACATGTGTATTCAGCAGGTTTTTCAGCATCAGCGGACATGGACTGCTGACCTTTCCTGCGGTATCAATGAAAGCAAGCTCGTAGAGGCTGCAGGCGGTTTCATAATTCGTCTGGTAGGCATATACATCCTCCGTATCCATACGATTCCGATACGTTTCGCCTTTCAGCTTTTCAACATATGCCGCATCAAGCACCGCA
Source organism: Oscillospiraceae bacterium (assembly GCA_017462785.1). Classification (GTDB taxonomy): domain Bacteria; phylum Bacillota; class Clostridia; order Oscillospirales; family Ruminococcaceae; genus UBA3855. Next base: position 17,307 of record JAFTQJ010000044.1, read on the forward strand.
CAGGCAACAAACATGCGGTCATCCAAAGCTGGGTAGATATGGATTTTTGTTTTGTCCTGACATGCAGTTTCATAACATGAAGTAAAACGCTCATTATCGCCAGCTCCATAGTCAAGAATATGTTCGATAATCCTCGGAACATTGGTGAGCTGAATATATTTATGTTCTGACTTTCCTTGTTTTTCATTTTTAAAATCAGTATAAGAATACTCTGCTTTTGAAGTAGCTTTTGCCCTGTCATCCAGTGCAGGCTGTGTCAATATCTGCTGAAAATGCACTATAAAATCATCTGCTGCAATCTCTATGCCAGAAACCATGATGGAAAGACGATCGGCAAACAAACGGAAAGAATCTAATGAATTGGGCAGAAAGGGTGCTGCAATACGCCGTCCGTATTCATTGATGTTTTTGACATCGGTTATTTTCCGGTAGTCGTGATTTTCACACTCATAGATCATAATGGCGATACCGGTATTGTAGATTTTCAGGTTAATGGCATTGAGTGTAAGCTTATAGCTTTTATCTCCTTTCACAATGATGTATTCAGCATTCTGCATTTTGATCATTCTTCCATTAGGACGAAACGAAAAATTCCGAACGATCTCCTCTTTGCATCCATAGATCGCATTTCGTGCCGGAATATTGAAGTACTGAAAGCACTGATAATCAAACCTAAGTTCATCGGACACATTGCTGACAGAACGATACCATTGTTCCGATTTCATTTCAGAACGGCTCTGATAGTCCGAATCTTCCCAATAAGGATTCTCCTCAAACAGTTCCACCATTCCCTCATAATTCAGGCTATCACGATCCCATACAAACGGAAAATAGAATGTATGATAGCTATATGGCAATTTGTTCACTGCAATATCCTCCTTAGTATTTCTGCACAAAGCAGGACATCATTTTCCGGATCATGCAGGGGGATCTCCATTTTTGCAAGTTTCTGCCTCTCCTCCTGCGGATCCATGCCCTTACAGTAAAGCATGGATGAGAGATCCATGAGGGGGAACGGTGCCAGAAAACAACGTTCCTCCTGATTCATCTCCACACATTTGCGGAACACATTGGATTCTACCGGAATCGGTACATCTGCAATACACCAGCAATCCTGCCGATGGCTGAGCCAGAACTGCCAGAACGCTTCCAACAGCTCCGCTTCCGACCGGTACATGCTGCCGGCGTTTTGTAGATACGGGAATACATTTTCCCTTACCCATGGTTCCGTGATCTCATCAGCGATACAATGGACTGCTCCGTAAAAGCAGTCCATTACCTCTTTCAGATTTTCAGAGTACACCTTTGCACAAATACTCAGTGTACTTCCGTACAGCCCATCTGTTTCCGCATCAAAAATAAAATGGTTCATTATCTTTTTCCCTTCTTGGAGCTGCACACATTACAATATGGATAGTATTCATTTGTTTTGCGATCAACTCCCGTTTTTCCACCACAGCCACGGCAGACTCCTTCCACGGGTTTCGGAGGTTCGGACGGCTGTACTTCTGCCTCTTTCGGACACGGCTTTTTAGAATACCATAACCCACATTGGTTTTCGCACCAATTCCCAAATCCATCAGGATCCGCATGAAAAGCTCCTTTTTCTGCTCGGCAGTCAGGATACAGGCACCCTTCTGATAATCCGTCAGCCGGAACTGGAAACAGAATTCCACATCGGGACGGATCTTCAGCATAGTCAGGGGATTGGGAGCTGCAAGCTCCAGAAGCTCCGGATTCTGACGGTGCGGAGTCAAATTATCCATTCCCAGTACCTTTCCATTGGATGTGCATACTGCATCAAAAAAGCAGTCACGGGCTGAGGGAGCAATCACAGTCGTGGGATCCTTTAGCGACGGTCCAAAAATACTGGTTTCAAGATCCACAATTTCAAATGTCTCTGCATTCTCAATTTTCAGATTCAAAAGCAGCATTCTGATATATTCCGGATGCGTAAACGCACTGCGAAGCTTGCCCTTCACCGAGGATGACGGAATGTACACACCGCCGGTCACATAATCAAAGGTAAGACCGAGAGCTGCTTCTCCCTCCGCACCGAATCCATGCAGTGCTCCTGTTCCGACCAGCAGACCCGGATAAACGGTTGTCAGAGAGAAACGCTGCGGAGCAATCGTTTCATGAAGCAGCGGCATTGCCCTGTTGTAAAACCTGCAAAGCTCTTCATTACGCTCGCTGAGCTTCTCCGCATTTTTAGTTTTTTTAGGATCTGTAAACTCAATGTCGGTAAAGTACTCCACATAATACAAATAATGGAGATTTTTGGAATTCATTCTTCATCACCAGCTTTTTCTGACGGATTTTGGTCAGTATTCGTTTTATTCTTCTCCAGATAGTACGCATTCATTGCAAGCTTCAATGCAGCAGCATTCATCAGGATTTCTTCTTTCAGGCGTTTTTCTTCACGGTGCTCCGTTACATAATACAGCAGATTTTCCGTTTCAGAAACGGTTTCTTTGTCCGTCAGCATCATATAGATCGCATCCATCAGATGCTGACGATCCACATCAGCACTGCCTTTCTTAGAGAAAAACGCAACTGCCGAGCACAGGCTTCCCATTGTTACTGCTGCACCAAATGCAGCGATCTGACCACGGAAAGCATGATCCACAGAGAACTTCCCCTCTTTTTTTTCGACAATTTTAGCGGTTTTTAGCACTGTGATCGCCTTGGCAATTTTCTCATCCATCTGATAATTCATCATGATGTCTTTACCTCCCCACTGATTCGTTCTACCAGACACAAACCATAGCCAATGGAGGCGTTGCCGCCAAACTGGATGTACTTCTTGTTCACTGCCTCATCAAATGCATTGAGGAGCTTCTGATTGGTGCAGGATACCGCAATTGTGAAAATGCTCTTGTGCGGTACAACCTCTTCATACCAAAGATTCCTGCTGATTCCATTCTCCAGCTGATTTCTTGCCATCACAGGCAGGGGCATCTGGCTGAACTGTTCATTTTCCATGATGAGTGTATCTTCGGCAATCAGTGCTTTGAGCCAATTCTTCACTTTTTCATCCCCGATCACAGTAAAGTCATGTATGCCCTCCACACCGATCTGATCCGATACGGTAAGATTTCCTGTTTCTGTGGGCAGGTATTCGAGCAGCTCCTTATTTCCAAAAACTCGCATCGTCCTGACGTACTGTTCCAATGCCTCCTTGCTGGTTGTCATGTAATGCGTTGCGGATCCCTTGGATGCACGCATCGGACGTGCAAGAAGATTTGCCTGATAGAATTTCACCTGTCCGGGAAAACTACCTTCCTGTTTTTTCACCTTGACATCCGATCCAAAGATCTCTGTGACGTTTTCAAGATGATTTTCAGAAAAAAACTGACGGAACGCTCCCTTGACACCGGAGGAATTGATCGTAGGCAGCTGAAGAACAGGATCACGCTCCACTGTATTGTCAATTACATCAAAATTCATTTCACCATTCCCAACATGCAGGTTGGTGATGCAGGTGAGTTTGTATACATATGCATTCATTATTCTTGCTCCTTACTTGGTAATCTGAACATGACATTCATTCCGATCATTTTCAAATGTGCATCATTGAACAGTTCCGCATCCGTATAAAATACAGCTCCGCTGTTGATGACTTTGTAGAGATGCTGGGATTTTGCCAGTCTGGCATAATAGGTGCTACCTTCGCTTTTCGTTTCCAGATTGCGGATCACTCTTGTATCCGCAATGCAGAAATTAGTATTCTTCGGCATGGTGAATTCATCCCCCGCTGGCTTGAGATCCGATGCAGCGTATACAATCGGATGACTCTCATTTCCTGTGCCAAGATACTGCTGTACCATATGTCTGACACACAACTCCGTTTTCTCAATTGTGCAGCGGAATGCAGATTTGCCCTGCCCCATGTAGACGGTAATCGGCGTACGAATTTTTTCTTCTTCAGCAAGCTCAGCATTCAGATGTGCGATGAAAGCAAATGCATAGCCTTTTTTCAAATACTTGTACTCTTTCTTGAAAAAAGATTCCTTTTTTTCCACTTCGCTGATCTGTACAGAACCACGGTGTGCCTGAATTCCGGTACACACCTGAGTGCCGAAAACATGATTGTCACTGATAATTTCCCTTTTAGCATTAAGACACACATAACCGCCGCCATAGCCGTCCTTTACACTGTAATCACTGGGATACAGAGATGTACCGTTTTCTGTTGTGACGGGCATTTTCTCCATGCAAAACGGCGTATAGGTTTCACAGCCTTTCTTGTGGTTGTTCGGTGTTTTGACAAACATCGTACCGTCCTTATACAGAAACAGCGGAGAGATGCCTTTAATGATGCCGAACTGCTGCTTCTCTTTCTGGTAAGAAAAACTTTCATCTCCAACAAGATTCGCCGCTTTTTTCCGATTCTCAGGATGCAGATCTCTCAGGGAATCGCTCATATACAGAGCATCATTCAGATGCAGGATCAGATAGCGGAGCGTACCGAAAAGGGTGGTCTGTGACGGCACATTTTCCGACCTGATGAAATATGTTTTCCGCTGTCGCTGCGAAACATTTCCGAAATTAAATGTCCGTTCCCCTCCAAAGAAGTACGGCTCCAACGGCTCCAGAGTGACTAAGTAACGATACTCATTCATTTGGGTGATTCCCCCTCTCCTCAGCGTAGAATCTCACAATCCTCAGCATGGAATATATCATATCCACCGCAGTACCTTCCGGTGTATTTGGGGTATCGTGATGCAGTTTCTGCAATGCATAATCCTCCTCCATGCCATCCTTGATCTGGTTGTAGATCTCAACAAGTTTTTTCTGTACTATGTTGATATATGAACGGACGGATTCATGATAACCGCTGTCAAACAGATTATCGAACACATCCTGCATATCGCTTTTCATTAGAAGGGCCTGTTTCAGAAGCGGACGATACAGTGCCAGCTTGTGCAGGATGGAAGTCATCGTTACAGAATTCTGATTGTCTTTCAGCAGCCCCGTCAGTGATGAATACATCACACCACCGTTGGGATAACGGAACTGTACGGACTGACCGCTGTGTTTTCTGACAAGAACCGCTGTTTTATTCTTTTCCTCCTCATCAGACTTTGTTTTTTTTGCTTTTTCCAGCATATTACGAGCTTCTTCCAGTGCTTCATACAGTGGATAACGCACATAATTCACCGCAATACCGAAAGACAAAGTCGGCTTGAAACCATAGGATTTAAACGCAGCATCAAACTCTATGCGAATGTCCTCACAAAGTTCAAAGAGGGTTTTCCCCTCCGCATTTTCGATGGGACTGAGGAATAACAGATCATCGCCGCCTGCATAGATCGTCACACCGCCAAATTTCTGGATCATATCCGATGCCTCAGCGGTGTATTTCAGACAGTTTTGGGAGAATTCTTTCACATCATCATCTTCAATCAACGTCTTGAGCACCTTTCCCATACGATCGCCGTCTGCTTGAACGACTGCAAAATAATCCATTTTCTTTTTATGCTCACCCGTGGGAGCAGCAGCGATCTGCTCGATCTTCCGGATCTTTTCATTACGCATGATCTGAGAATTTTTCGGCATCAGAAAGCTGTCCTTCAACAACTGATTATGCTTTTTCTCGCTCTCTCCCTCAAACAGAGTGATGATGGGGTTACAGGTCTGATCTACTGCAAAAGTCGGATTCATCTCCAATGCATCGAGGTAATCCGCCAACCGCAGAATACAGTTTTTCTCTGGTTTTTCACTCGGTTCTTCAACTACAAAATGTACCTGTATGTACTGGATCATTTTTACTTTTGCATCGGACTCGGCTTCCAGTTTTTCTGCTAGTTCATTTTTGGCTGTCTCAACCAGTTTTGCAAGCTCGGATTTCACATCTTTAGCTGATTTTGCATCCACAGAAAAGAGAATACGATCCGGATATTTTCCAACTCCGCATTCCTGAATACTGTACGGCTGACCGCACTGCTCCCTTTCAAAATACGGCACTATGATTTTAGCACTTTCCCATTTTGCAAGAATCTTTCTGCACAGATGTTCAGAAAACCATGAAAAAACGCCGCTTGCACACCAAAGCCCCACAGGACTGGAGGTCAGACAAAGTGTCTCAATGATGGGACCAATGGTAATGGCTGCGTGATATTGACTCATTTGTGGGAACCTCCTTTTGCATATTCTTGAATACGAAAGCAATCCGCTACGCCAACCTTCTTTATAAACTGATTGTTATAATCCTTGACATAGCACGACAAAAAATCTTCTATATCAAAAGAATCCACAACATTCAAGGTACAGGAATTTCCTGCTTTCGGATTCTGTTTTGTATTTTTATCATTGTTTGTAAATGTAAATTCTTTTCCTAAAATGTCATCATTTCCTTTTCTTCCAATCATATACACCGTTCCCTCGATCACCTTAAAAAACACAGGAGAAGCATAGCGTTCTATTCTCTTTTTTTCATCCTTCTCTGTATGAGTTATGACGATCGGTTCTTTTGCACGAATCGGATTACCACGTTTATCGTATTTGATTTGCCCGTTTTTATCCAGCATATTATAGCCGTCTATATCTGTAATATAATTGATCCTTGAACCGATGCCAAGCACAGCCCGCACATAATAATGCTCCAACTTCTCCTGCAGCAGCGATTCGGGCTTTGCAAATCTTTTCGGTTTGTAGTCAGGCGATGTTTGGGTAAGCTTCATTTTTGCTTTCTCATTGCCGATTTGTTTGGTGTGCATATATTGGTAGATGTAGGAACGATAATACGGGACACGGCTGCCGGATTTCATGACCGAATACACTTGCTTGATCCTTGCAAAAATACAGTCCTGCCCCTGTTCGTTCAGACACTTGTTTTCGCCTATTTTATCGTAAAGACGATTTGCCCCGCCTTCAAAATAATAGCATTTTTTTGCATCATTGAATCGGATCAGCGTTTCACATATCTGATCTGTTGAACGCTTATCCACTGTAAAACTTCCAAATCCCTTTCCCTGCATCGTGCCGAAGTTGGTTGCAATGAAGAAATCACCGATGATCTCATCAATTTTCAGGAGCAAATCAGGGATAAAGCAAGTAATAGTCAGCATCAGACCGTTCGGAAAATATACGCCTCTTTTCTTGGATTTATTTCCGGATTCGTTCTCACCATTACTCATATTTCCATAGAAAATTTTAGGAATATCATCCGTGATTCTTGCCGTGTTCGGCTCTTTCTGCTCGATACGCATCTGATAACGATAAGAAATATCGGTTTTATTTGCAGAAAGCTGCTGAATCCACTCCGTCGGAACCTTAGAATTTCCTCCCAGAATTCTGGTTAGATAACGATCGAGCTTCGGTTTGACTTCGCTTGCACGCAGACAAACCTTTCTCCCGTCCAGATTGTTATCTGCCTGAAAATGCAGGAGCATGGTATGCTGCTGCAGTGTATAGTTTCTTTGGAATTGATTATTCTCCGACATACGATCACCTCATTTTCAAATGTGTTTTAAACATAAGCGTTTGTAATATTATACCATATCGCATCGTTCTTGTCAATCCTTTTTGTGCATTTTATTCACATTTCTCGAACACATCCATTTGACAAATTGGTAAAGGTATGGTATAATTTGTTTAAAAATTACACCAAAGGAGCCTCCCATGAATCACATCACAACCCAACTCTCCCAAATCGGCTATATTCAGCTCCAGATCACCATGCAGCCGCTTTCCGGCACGCCTGAACAGGGCAGATGGTATGGCTCTGCCCTTCGTGGTGCAATCGGTAATGCCATGCTC
>JAFTQJ010000045.1 GCA_017462785.1 Oscillospiraceae bacterium
ACAACATCTGAGGCTACAACAACACCAACTGAGGCTAAAACTGAGGCTACAACAACAGAGTCCGAGACAACTGCAGCAACAACAGCTGCTACAACTGCAGCAACAACAGCTGCTACAACAGCTGCAACAACAACATCCACAACTAAGGCTACTACAAAGGCTACAACTAAGGCTCCGACATCCAGCACATCCTCTCCGCAGACTGGTGCAGCTGACGTTCTGCCGATCGTTGGCGTAGCAGCAGCAGTAGCAGTACTGGGCGGCGTTGCTATCGTTTCCAAGAAGAAGGACTAATTCCTGATTCAGAAGAAACCCAAGATTCACCAAGCGTGAAATAAAGTAAATCTTTCCCCCCGTGGCGACAGCGGGGGGATTTACTTTTGCAAAAAAATGCTCTGCATCGGAATGCAGAGCATTTTGTATTATGTGCCAAGCCACATTTTGCGGAATTCGCCGGGGGAGGTACCCTCGACCTTGCGGAATACACGGGAGAAATAGTTCGCATCATTCATGCCGCATTCCTGGCTGATCGTTTCGATGGGCATGTCCGTGAAGCGGAGCAGCTGTTTTGCATGCGTGATCCGCACCTGCGTCAGATAATTGACGATCGAAACGCCGTACTGTTTTTTGAACACACGGGTCATGTAGAATTTGTTCACATAGAACGCATCCGCCAGCATATCGAGGGAGATCTTCTCCTGAAAATGCGTTTCAAGATACTGCTTGACGGGGGTCATATCACGGATGCTGCGGTCAAGCTCACTGTCCTGATCCTGAATCCGGCTCTCCTCCGTGAGCATCACGAGAAGGGAAACGAGCTTTTCATACAGCCGCATATCCCCGAAGCCGTCATCCACGGACGCAATCCGGAAGATCTGCGACAGCAGATCGCTGTATGCGAGAAACTTCATCGACTGGAAAACACATTTGCCGCCGTTTTGCAGGTAGTAGTCGTAGATCTCCCGCACATTGCCGCCGCTGAAATGCACCCATTTGAGCGACCAGCGTTCGTCCAGCGGCGTGTGGTAATACTCATTGGTACAGTCGAGAAAAATGCAGTCGCCGGCACGGGCGGTATGCTCCCTGCCCTTGTAGTGCACACGGCCGGAGCCGTCGAGCACGAGCATGAACAGGTAGGACTGCAAATAATCTCTCTGGCTGATGTGCTTGCGGTTCGCACAGATTTCGCCGGTTTCCTGTAAATAGATCAGATTTTTCTTTGCAAACGATGTCGGCGTGTACAGAATTCGTTCATCCGTTTCCACGCCTGCATAGCCCCTCAAAAATTCCATCCAAAACACCTCACAGTTTCATTCACTTTTTATTCAATTATACAACATACTTCCGAAAAAGTCAAGATAGTACTAATTTTTTTCAATATTCCCACTTGTAGGAAATTGAAAAACTTGTTATAATAAATATGTCATTTGAAACAACTGCATATCCGAGGTTTTCCGATGGTTTGCATTCCCCACTATATGTGCAGACTCTTCGGAAACCAACGATAGCAAAAAACTCCTGTTAGAGCTGGAGAATCGCTCCGGCAACGATTTTGACATCTCCCAAAGGGCGGAACGCTGACTCCTCCGTCCTCCATTCTACCATAGACAGCACAAACTGTTTTTCAACGTTGCACGGCGTGAAAAGACACCAGTTTGGGCTGTCTTTTCCTTTATCAACATAAAATCCATCCGGCAGCATGCCGGAGCAGACGCATTGTGAAAGATAAACAAATCATCCCATTCATTCTTATGCAAAACACAGAATCTCTCTGTAAAATCCAATCTTTTCCTGACTGGGATGTTATAATAAGTGTATAGACCTTGCTTGAGGCGGGGAAAAAGTATGAAAGGAGTCTTATGATGAAACACATGAGAAGAAGGATCGCCTGCTTCGTACTGGCAGCGGGCATGATGACAACCGCCGCTTCTGCGGCACAGCTTCACGCAGGTGACCTCAATGGGGATGACACCGTGGATGCCTATGATCTGGCACTCCTCAAGCGTGATTTTTATGCATGGGAATGGGACAAGCAGTATGACTGCGATGTGGACGGCAACGGCAAGCAGTCTGCAAAGGATGTGAGCATCATGCAGGATTACCTGCTGGGCAGAACGGACACGTTCAGCCCCCAGCTTTCCGCAAGCAGTGTGCAGCTCGGCACGGAATATGCAGGCAGTGCCGGAACTGTACCGAAGCCGGATGATGCATTCCGCAGTGCACAGATGGAGTTTGCCGTGGATCTCTTCCGGCAGACCGCACAGAACGATGAAAGCACCATGATCTCGCCGCTTTCCGTGATGCTTGCCCTCTCCATGACCGCCAATGGTGCGGACACGCAGACCCTCTCCGAAATGGAGCAGGTGCTCGGCGGCGGTATGAGCATGGACGAGCTGAATCAGAACCTTGCCGGCTATGTCAGCAGGCTCGGCAACCAGCTGAATGCGGCAAATTCCATCTGGTTCAGGGACTGCGAACGCTTCACAGTATCCGAGGAATTCCTGCAAACGAACATCAGCTATTATGATGCTGAGATCTACAAGGCTCCCTTTGACGAGCAGACTGTGGATGACATCAACCTCTGGGTCGAGCAGAACACGGACGGCATGATCGACAAGATCATCAAAGAGCTGAAAAAGAACGATATTATGGCACTCATCAACGCCGTTGCCTTTGATGCAAACTGGGAGAGTCAGTACGAGGACTTTCAGGTGGAGGATGGCATTTTTACCGATGTCAGCGGCACCCAGCAGGATGCAGAGATGATGCAGTCCGTGGAGAAAAATTACTACGATTTCGGCAATGCTGTGGGCTTTTCCAAGGATTATGCAGGCTATGACTACCGTTTTGTGGCGATCCTCCCCGATGAGGAGATGACCGTTTCCGAGTGGATCGGGCAGATGGATGCGGACGCTGTACTTACAGAGCTTGCCGATGGTGAGTATGCGACCGTGCATGCACAGCTTCCGAAGTTCAAGTGCTCCACCAGTCTGAACCTGAATGAAGTGCTGTATGACATGGGCATGCCCACAGCATTTGACTCGTCCGCCGCAGATTTCAGCCGCCTTGGGGAAAATCCATATAACATGTACATCAGCACTGTCCTGCATAAGACCGAGATCGACCTGAACGAAAAGGGCACCCGTGCAGCGGCAGCAACGGCTGTGATAATAGCGGACAATTGTGCACCGATGCCGCCCGAAAATACTTATTATGTCACGCTCGACAGACCGTTTGTCTACATGATCGTGGATGCCAGAACGGATCTTCCCGTATTCATGGGAACGGTGCAAAGCCTCGGGCAATGAAGATGAAAGGAGTTTACTATGAAAAAACACGCAATCGCAGCAATTCTCACAGCAGCAATCTGTATTCCGGTTTCCGCCTCTGCATGGTTCGGTGCAGGGGATATGGACTATGACGGTGAAGTGAACGCATTTGACCTTGCAATCATGAAGCGTGAATATTACAGGGAAAAGGATGATTTTGAATCCCCCGATGATTTCCCGATGGAGGCGGACGTGAACGAAAACGACGCTTTCAATGCCTATGATGTGAGCCAGATGCAGGACTTCCTGCTGGGCAGGATCAGCAATTTTTCGGATTCTACCCTTGCTGTCAGTGAGCAGCTCAATGCACCGGCAGCCCTCCAGTCCGGCGAAGCCGTGGACGAGGTGTTCACCGCCGCACAGATGGAGTTTGCAGCCGACCTGTTCAGAAATACGGCACAGAATGATAAAAACACGCTGATCTCTCCGCTTTCTGTTTCCATTGCCCTTTCCATGGCGGCAAACGGTGCGGACACGCAGACCCTCTCCGAGATGGAAGCGGTACTCGGCGGGAGCATGGATAAGATCAACAGCTGCATGGCGTACTATCTCAATGACCGGAACGAAAACGCCGGCAGCCGTGTCAACATTGCCAATTCCATCTGGTTCAGGGAAGACGAGAGTCTGACCGTGCATCAGGATTTCCTCGATGCCAACAGTCATTATTATGATGCACAGATCTTTGCCACTCCGTTCGATGACAACACCGTGAAGGACATCAACAGCTGGGTGAAAAACCGCACGGACGGCATGATCCCGAAGCTTGTGGACGAGCTGAAAAAGGAAAACATGATGCTCCTCATCAATGCCATTACGTTTGATGCGAGATGGGACGAAACATATGATGAGTATCAGGTGGAGGAGGGTACCTTCACTGCCGCTGACGGCACGGAGCAGAAAGCTGAAATGATGCACGGCACGGAGGGATATTACTATGAATTCGACAATGCTGTGGGCTTCTGCAAATATTATGACAGCTACGATTACCGTTTTGTAGCGATCCTCCCCGATGAGGATATGAGCGTTTCCGAATGGATCGCCCAGATGGATGCACAGGCAGTTCTCGCAGAGCTTGATGAGCCGGACAGGGAGTATGATGTCATTACCCAGATCCCGAAATTCAGCTATGAAACCGACCTCACGCTCAATGACGCTCTGAAGGCAATGGGTATGCCGACCGCATTTGACATGTTCGGTGCGGATTTCAGCCGTATGGCAGAATACAGGGCGGATCTCTTCGGTATGGGCGAGGAAAGCTATTCCCTGCACATCGGTGATGTCCTGCACAAGACCAGCATTGACCTCAACGAGGACGGCACCCGTGCATCAGCAGTTACCGCAATCCAAATGGATGCTCCGACCTGTGCACCGGATCCGCAGTACAAATATGTCACACTCGACAGACCGTTTGTTTACATGATCGTGGATAATGACAATATTCCGCTGTTCATGGGTACTGTACAGAGTATGGAATAAGAAACTTTTTTGCATAGCGGAGAAAACGATCATATTGCAGCAAAAAACCGGCTCAAACGAGCCGGTTTTTCTGTATGGTATTCTTACAGGCTTGCTACGAAATCCTCAATGGAATCCGTACCGCCCGCACCTACATATGCCGCATACTGGAGGATCAGTGCCGCATCACTTGCATTGACTATGCCATCGCCGTTTACGTCACCTGTTACCTTGCCGGTGTCCGGCTCGTCCGGTGTTTCCGGTACGTCCGGTGTTTCCGGTGCACCCGGCAGTACAGCCTCATAGTGCATTGCTGCATTCAGGAGTGCATCGTTGCCGTCTTCATTCAGAGTGATGCCGCCCCAGTCTGCCTCCGTACCGGTGTAGTATACATCCGTCAGTGCACCGCAGTCCGCAGTCACATAGCCCTCAATGGTGTTCACGGTCTTGGGGATGTACAGTGCCGCCAGATTGCTGCAGCCGGAGAATGCATACTGATCCACATAGGTCACACCGTCACCAATGACTGCTTCTGTCAGAGAGGTGCAGCCGTTGAATGCTCTGTAACCGATGCTTGCCGCACCGCCGGGGATGTAGATGCTCTCCAGCTCCGTGCAGCCTGCAAAGGTCTCTCTCGGCAGCTCGCTCAGATTTTCGGGGAGCTTCACAGCGGTCAGGGATGTACAGCCGTCAAATACCTCCCAGCCCATAGTTTTCAGGGATTCGGGAAGAACAACGCTCGTCAGGCTTGTGCAGTTCTGGAATACCTGTCCGCCCATCTCAGTCAGACCCTCGTCAAAGGTCAGGGCTGCAAGCTTCTTGCAGCCGTTGAATGTATAGCTGCCGATGCTTGTCATGCTTGCCGGAATGTGCATTGCGGTCAGTCCGGTACAGCCATCGAATGCATATTCGTCAATTGCTGTGACACCGTTCTCAATGACAGCCTCTGTCAGAGCTGTACAGCCGTTGAATGCTCTGTAACCGATGGATTCGGCACTTGCCGGAATCGTGATGGAGGTCAGGGAGGTACAGCCTGCGAAGGTTTCTCTCGGCAGTGCACTCAGGTTCTCGGGGAGCTTTGCTTCCGTCAGGGAAGTACAGCCGTCAAAGGTTTCCCAGCCCATGGATTTCAGGGAGTTGGGAAGTGTAACAGTGGTCAGGCTTGTGCAGTTCTGGAATACCTGTCCGCCCATTTCGATCAGACCCTCGTCAAAGGTCAAGGATGCAAGCTTCTTGCAGCCGTTGAATGCATAGCCGTTGATGGTCGTCACGCTTGCCGGAATGTGCACCGCAGTCAGACCGGTACAGCCATCGAATGCATACTCACCGATCGTTGTGACACCGTTCTCAATTGTCGCATTCTCCAGATTGATACAGCCGGAGAATGCTCTGTAACCGATGGATTCCGCACTTGCCGGAATTGTGACGGAGGACAGTGCAGTACAGCCGGCAAAGGTTTCTCTTGACAGCTCGCTCAGGGTGTTGGAAAGCTTGACAGTACTCAGGGATGTGCAGTTGTCAAATACCTCCCAGCCCATTGTTTTCAGTGTGTCGGGAAGTGAAACATCTGTCAGGCTGGTGCAGCCCTGGAATACCTGACCGCCCATTTCTACCAGACCCTCATCAAAGGTCAGGGATGCCAGCTTCTTACAGCCGTTGAATGCATAGCTGCTGATGGTCATGACATTTGCCGGCACATGCATTGCAGTCAGTGCAGTACAGCCGGAGAATGCATATTCACCGATCGCTGTCACGCCGGTGCCAAGATCCACGGATGCAAGGGTTGTACAATCTGTAAATGCACGGTAGCCGATGGTCTGTACACTTGCCGGAATCGTGATGCTCTTCAGGCTGATGCAGCCGTTGAACATATCACGGGGAATCTCCGTCATGTTTGCAGAGAGCAGAACTTCACTCAGAGAAACACAGTTCTGGAATACATACTGTCCCACAGACACAACGCTGTCGGGAATTGCGGCGTTTTTGAGGGACTTGCAGTCCTTGAACGCATTGCCTGCAATGGAAGTAACGGGAACGCCGTCGATCTCTGCGGGGATCACAGCCTCGGTGATCGAAGATGCACCTTTGTAGATCTGCACATAATCACCGTAATTGTGATAGGTCAGGTCGCCGAGTACGCCCTCGGTGTAGGATGCAGCGGAAGCTGTCAGCAGCACGGAATCTGCAAGCTCCGGTGTGATCGCCGGTGTGCCTGCAAAGAGCAGTGTCAGGGCAGTCAGTCCGCTGAGGGTTCTTCTTGTCATTCTGTTCATAATCATTTCTCCTTTTTGCTGTCGGTTTTCGGCGTAGTGCCGTGTTACCATTATAACATATTTACAGGAAAAAGCAAGCTCCTTTTCCATCTGCTGCTATTATACCACATCCAGAAATGCAAAACTTTGCAAACTGAGCAAAATATTTGCAAAAAATCCGGCAGCAGAATGGAAAGAGGGGATCTTTGTCTTTTTGCACAAATCAAAGTTTCCTTTTTCGTATATATGTGCTATGTCCCTCCCTCCGTACCCCTCCCCAAACCTCTTATATCAGCAAAATACCCGTTTACAGCGGCTTTTCCGTATCTCCGAGCCTCAAAAAAACCTCCGCCTCCCGTCCTCGTTCATAGGTTCGATGCTTGACTTTTTGACGTAAATATGATACAATAAAGCTACAAATGACAATTTGCAGATTTTTCAAATCTGCACAGGAGGTTAATTATGAAGTTCTCTGATGGACTGTGGCTGAACAAGAAGGGCTACACTGTGCATTATGCATCACAGGCCTATGAAATCACCCACACAAACAACTCTGTCACTGTATTGGCAACCTCCAATCCAGTGTACAACCGTGCAATGACCCTCGGCGGCGTGACTCTTGAGATCACCTATACTGCCGTTGCAGATGATGTCATCAAGGTACATATCGTACATCATAAGGGTGCACTGCACAATCAGCCCAGATTTGAGCTGAATGAACCGGCTGACTATACCGCTGTGATCACCGAAGGGGACGGTTTCACGGAGATGACTGCCGGCAAGACAAAGGTTCGCATCAAGAAGGCATTCGACTGGGATGTGGAATTCTCCTATGACGGCAAGCGTCTGACCGGCGGTGCATGGAGAAGCACTTCCTATGTGGAGGAAAACAAGTTCCTCACCAAGAATCGCCTTGAGGGTATGGCGGATGATCAGTTCTTCAATTATCCGGCTGACCCCCGTTCTGCATATATCCGTGAGCAGCTCTCCCTCGATGTGGGTGAGTGCATCTACGGCTTCGGCGAGAAGTTCACCACCTTCGTGAAGAATGGTCAGAATGTGGAAACATGGAACTCCGACGGCGGCACCTGCTCCGAGCAGAGCTACAAGAGCACCCCGTTCTATCTCTCCTCCAAGGGCTACGGCGTGCTGGTGAACAGCTCCGATAAGGTGTCCTATGAGGTCGCATCCGATACCGTTTCCAAGGTGTCCATGACCATCCCCGGTGAGGAGCTGGAATATTACTTCTTCGGCGGTGAGGATCTCCGCACCGTCCTGAAAAATTACACCGACCTGACCGGAAAGCCCGCACTTCCGCCGGCAAATACCTTCGGTCTTTGGCTGTCCACCTCCTTCACAACGGAGTACAACGAGGAAACCGTCAACAGCTTCATCGACGGTATGTTCGAGCGTGATATTCCCCTCCAGATGTTCCACTTTGACTGCTTCTGGATGAAGGGCTATGAATGGACAAATTTCGAGTGGGATAAGGAAAGTTTTCCGGATCCCGAGGGTCAGCTCCAGCGTCTGCATGAAAAGGGACTGGGTGTCTGCTGCTGGATCAACCCCTATATTGCACAGCGTTCCAAGCTCTTTGACGAGGGCATGGAGAACGGCTACCTCATCAAGAATCCCGATGGTTCCGTATTCCAGACCGACCTCTGGCAGTCCGGTATGGCGATCGTGGACTTCACCAATCCTGCTGCATATGAGTGGTTCGGCAACTGTGTCCGCAAGCTCTGCCGCATGGGCGTGGATGCCATCAAGACCGATTTCGGCGAGAGAATCCCCACCAAGGTGCAGTACTTCGACGGCTCCGACCCCATTGCAATGCACAACTACTACACCTATCTGTATAATAAGTGCGTCTTTGAGGCGATCGAGGACGTTTACGGCAAGGGCAAGGCATGCCTGTTTGCACGTTCCGCAACAGTCGGCGGTCAGAAATTCCCCGTACACTGGGGCGGCGACTGCTCCGCAGAATTCACCTCCATCGCAGAAACCCTCCGTGGCGGTCTGTCCCTCTGTGCTTCCGGCTTCGGCTATTTCAGCCATGACATCGGCGGCTTTGAGCAGACAGCTTCTCCGGACGTTTACAAGCGTTGGTGTGCATTCGGTCTGATGTCCAGCCACAGCCGTCTGCACGGCTCCACCTCCTACAGAGTGCCGTGGGCATATGAGGAGGATACACCGGATAATCCTGAGAATGCATGTGCAGTTCTCCGGTTCTTCACCAAGCTCAAGGGCAGACTGATGCCGTACCTGTACGCTCAGGCTGTCAAGACCTCCACCGTCGGCGTGCCGATGATGAGAGCAATGGTGATCGACTATGCAAATGATCCGGCTTGCCTGTATCTGGACAAGCAGTACATGCTCGGTGATGATCTGCTCTGTGCTCCCGTCATGAATTCCGAGGGTACAGCGGATGTTTACCTGCCCGAGGGCAAGTGGACGGACATCATCACCGGCGAAACCTTCGAGGGCGGCAGATATATCAGAAGAACCTGCAATTTCCTCGAAATGCCCATCCTTGCAAAGCCCAATTCCATCGTGACCTATGGTCAGTTTGAACAGAATGTTGTCTATGATTATGTGCAGGGTGCTAATGCTGTCATCTACAATCTGGAGGACGGCAAGACCGCCGAAGCTGCGATCTATGACAGCGAAGCAAATCTGGCAGTGACCATCAAGGCAGAAAGATGCGGCGATACCATCAAGGTGACTGCATCCGAAACCAATAAGACCTTCACCGTTTCTGTAGCTGGCACGGACAAGTGCGTTGCTATGGGTAATGGTGTCACAGAGGCTGTGCTCTAAAAACGGCTCAATCTCCCCCTCCCTCTGGGAGGGGGCAGGTGAGGGGCAGGTTTTGCAAAGCTTTCTCAAAGCTGTTCCCTCGCTCAACCTCAGACAAAGTAACAGGAAGGAGTTACATTATGGCAGACTATGGTATTAAAGATTGCGTTTGGACGGACAAGAAGCGGACAATTTTCGGATTGCCGATCTCCTTTACCCGTTACTTCCTCACCCCCACCAAATTCATCAGCCGTGTGGGTTTCCTCAACATCATCGAAGAGGAGATCGACCTCTACAAAGTGACCGACAAGAAAACATCCCTCCCGTTCTGGCAGAGAATGTTCGGCTGCGGCACGGTTACGATCTTCAGCCGTGATACGGATGAACCCGAAAAGGCGGTCTGGAGCATCAAGAATCCCCGTGAATTTTCCGACCTGCTCGATCAGTATGTATTTGAACAGCGTGACCGCTATGCGATCCGTGGCAGAGATATGCTCAATATCTCCGACTGCGACTGTGAAACCGGACACGAATAATCCCACCGACACTAAGAAAGGAATCTGCATCTATGAATGTCACCGCATTTCCTCCCAAGGGAGCAGGTCTTGAGAGCCTGATCACAGAAAAAAAATCCTGCTGGGAACGCCTGAAAGCCGAAAAACGCCCCATCTTCATCTATGGCATGGGGGACGGTGCAATGAAAATTATGGCTGTATTCCGTCAATACGGTATTGCTGTCGCAGGCATTTTTGCAAGTGATGATTTCGTCAGAGGACATTCCTTTGCAGGCTATCGGGTGCATAAGCTTTCCGAGGTCGAGGAAATGGTGGACGATTTTGTCATCGTTCTGGCATTTGCTGCCGGCTATCCCGAGCTTGTGGAGTATATCCGCAGCCTTTCCAGAAAGCATACCCTCTATGTGCCGGATGTGCCCGTGATCGGCACCGGTCTGTTTACTTATGACTACTGCATGGAACATCTGCAGGAGCTGAATGCTGTCTACAGAAGTCTGGCAGATGATGAGTCCCGCCGTGTATTCCTCAATGTCATCCAGTTCAAGATCAGCGGCAATATCGGCTATCTCGATGCTGTGACCGAAGAACCGGACAATATTTACCGTCAGATCCTCAAGCCCAATAAGAATGAAACCTTTGTGGATCTCGGTGCCTACAACGGCGATACCATCCGTGAACTGCTTGACCATACCGCAGGCAAGTACTTTGCCATCCATGCAATGGAGCCGGACAGAAAGAATTTCAAAAAGCTTCGTGCCTATATTGAGGAGAACAATATGAAGCGGATCAGTGCCTATCAGTGTGCCGCTTGGTGCACCGATACGGAGCTGCCTTTCAGTGCAAAATCCGGCAGACAGTCCGTCTTTGCCCCCGGCGGTCAGCTCATGACCGTCAGAAGCGTGGACAGCATCCTCCAGAATCAGCCTGCCACCCTCCTGAAAATGGACGTGGAGGGCTTTGAGCGTGAGGCTCTCTGGGGTGCTTCCAAGACCATCGCACGTCATGCCCCCAAGCTTGTAGTGGCGATGTATCACCGAAATGAGGACATTTTTGAGCTTCCGCTGCTGGTCAAGAAGCTCAATCCCAAATACCAGATCTATATCCGCCACAGACTGTACATCCCTGCATGGGAAACCAATCTGTATGCGGTTCCGGAAAACTGAAAAGAAGCCTGCCGCATTTTCCGTGCGGCAGGCTTTTGGTGTTCAAACCGTCAAAAAGCACGACATTCAGCCGTGTAATCCTGTAATATTTACCATTGATTTTTAAAGAATAATATGGTATAATGGGATTGAACGTATTGGATTGCAGATTTTTGCCGGTTTGCGTCCGGCAATGCTGCTGACAAAGAGGAGAGTAAACATGGATTTCACAAAGGCAAAGGAAAAGCTGACTGCATGCGGTCAGACCCATCTTCTGAATTGGTTCGACGCACTGACAGAACGTGAACAGGACTCCCTGCTCGAACAGATCGACGCTCTGGATCTCAGACTGCTCGATGTGTTTGCAGATTTCAACAGCGAGGGCGAGCTGGAACGTGGCGAGCTTGCACCGCTCGGTGCTCTCACACTTGCAGAGATCGCTGATAATTTTGACAGATTCAATGCCGCTGGTCTGGATGCCATCCGTCAGGGCAAGGTCGGTGCCGTTCTGCTTGCAGGCGGCATGGGTACACGCCTTGGCTTTGACAAGCCCAAGGGCATGTACAATATCGGCATCAAAAAGACACTCTACATCTTTGAATGCCTCATCCGCAATCTGCTCGAAGTTGTGGAACAGGCAGGTGCCTATGTGCCGCTGTTCATCATGACAAGCGAAAAGAACGATGAGGATACCCGTGCATTCTTCAAGGAAATGAACTATTTCGGCTATAATGCGGAATATGTGCATTTCTTCATTCAGGAAATGGCTCCGGCAGTGGATGCGGACGGCAAGATCCTGCTTGAAGAAAAGGGCAGAATCGCTGCCTCTCCCAACGGCAACGGCGGCTGGTTCTCTTCCATGATCAAGGCTGGACTCCTGCCCTTCCTGAAGAAGGAAGGCATTGAGTGGCTGAATGTATTTGCTGTGGATAACGTGCTCCAGAGAATCGCAGATCCTGTGTTCGTTGGTGCAACCATCCTCTCCGGTGCATCCTCCGGCAGCAAGGTAGTCAGCAAGGCGGATCCCGAGGAGCGTATCGGCGTGCTCTGTCTGGAGGACGGCACACCCTCCATCGTGGAGTACTACGAGATGACCCCTGAAATGATCACAAGCCGTGAACCGGACGGCAGACTGTCCTATAATTACGGCGTGATCCTCAACTATCTCTTCCGCACCGATTGTCTGGAACGCATTGCCGGCAACAATATGCCCATCCATGTAGTATCCAAAAAGGTGCCCTATATCGGCGAAAACGGCGAGCTGGTCAAGCCCACTGAGCCGAATGCCTACAAGTTTGAAACACTCGTTCTGGATATGATCCATATGCAGGATAAGTGCCTTTCCTTCGAGGTGGACAGACAGCGTGAATTTGCACCCGTCAAGAATGCAGAGGGCGTGGACTCCGTAGAGAGTGCACGGGAGCTGCTGCGTCGCAACGGCGTGGAGCTGTAAGCCTTGGACAAAAAATATGCAGCTGCACTCAGGGAGTACGCTCCCTTTGTGCAGACTGTCGGGCAGCTTCTCCCGCAGGCGGACAATGCCCATGCAAGGGTCACGGTGCAGGTCACTGCTCCCGTCCTCTATGCCTATGTCCGCAGCGTCCTGCACCGTGCCGAGCAGAAAGGGCTGAAACGCCTCTATTTTCTGGCAAGGGACGGCTATGTGATGCTGGAGATCGCAAAGGAGATCGCAAAGGTGCACCGCATTCCGCTGGAGCTGCGTTACCTGTACTGCTCCCGTGCATCGCTCCGCATGCCCTCCTACCACCGTATTTCCCAGACGGAAATGATGGATCTGCTCCTGCATCGGGGCACGAACCTCACCGTCCTACATATTCTGGAAAGAGCCGCCCTTTCTCCGGCACAACTCGCACAGGTGCTGGAGGAAACCGGAATTTCCGACCCCGCTTCGCCGCTTTCTGAAAACGATTTCGAAGCTGTCTGCACTCAGCTGAGAGGATCGGATGCCTTTCGGGAAGCAGTACTGGAAAACTCCCGTGCCGCCTATGCGGATACGATGGCGTATTTCCGGCAGGAGGGGCTGACCGACGGCACGCCCTTCGGCATCGTGGATACCGGCTGGACGGGTTCGATGCAGCGGAGCCTGCGGCAGCTTTCGGAGGAGATACCTCCGGTCACCGGCTTTTATTTCGGCATGTTCGCCCGTCCGAAATCCACAGAGGACGGCGTATATGATACATGGTACTTCTCGGCGGACAGCACGATCAGCGTCCGCACCAAGTTCAACAACAATCTGTTTGAATGCCTTTGTGCAGCACCGCACGGCATGACCACCGGCTACCGGAGGGATGCCGAAGGTCACATGGTTCCCGTCCGCCGTCCGGCAGAGCAGGGGACACCCATGATGCAGACGGTCGAAGCACAGATCAGCCTTTGCAGGGCATTTGCACAACGCTGTGCAGCCCTTGAGGATGCAAAGCAGTTCGATGCTGATCGGATGCACCGCATCAGCCGCAGACTGTTACAGGCATTCATGTACAGACCTTCCGCAGAGGAGGCGGAGGGATTTGCAGTGTTCCGGTTCTGCGATGACGTGACGGAGGCGTATGCTGCGTCACTCGTACAGCATGACTGCCGGAGGATACTGCATCAGCATATGCCCCACATCCGTATCCTGAGAAAGCTGCGTGGCATGAAGCCTGACTCCGAATTGTTCTGGAGTTACGGCACGCTTGCAGTCAGCGGTCTGCCGTTCCAGTTCCTGTACCGGCCTGCACTCCGGTCATGGGATGTCATCCGCTGTATTCTGGATCTATGCAAACGAAACTAATTTCCATACTGGAGGGGAAGATGATGGAAAAACCGTTGATTTCAGTGATCATGGGAGTGTACAACGCCAATGAGCAGCAGCTCGATCTGGCGATCAGCTCCATCTTAATGCAGACCTACACCAATTTAGAGTTCATCATTTGTGATGATGCGTCCAACAACGGTACATCCCAATGGCTTCAGAAGTATGCAGACCGTGACAGCCGTATCCGGATCCTGCGTAATGACCAGAACAAGAAACTCGCAACGACACTCAACCGCTGCATCGCCGCTGCCCGTGGTGAATTCATCGCACGGCAGGATGATGACGATATTTCCGACCCGACCCGTCTGGAACGGCAGTACCAGTTCCTGATGGAACATAAGGAGATCGACTTTGTCGGCTCCAACTGCTGCCTGTACAACAAGCACAAGGGCGTGTTCGGACAGCGTTACATGCCGGAGTTTCCGCAGAAAAAGGATTTTGCCTTTAATTCCCCCTTTATTCACGGTTCTCTGATGTTCCGCAGCTCCTGCCTCAATAGGAATTGCTGCTACAGAACATGCCGCTGGACGGATCGTACAGAGGATTACGACCTGTTCATGCACATGTATTCCCTTGACAAGCGTGGTGCGAACATTCAGGAAAATCTCTACTGCTACCACTACGGCAGCCAGCAGCAGCACATCGCCATGCGGTACCGCATGGATGAGATGGTGCTCCGCTATCAGGGTTTCCGCAAGCTGGGCATGCTTCCGAGGTATTCCTTCTATGTGGTCAAGCCCGTTTTTCTGGGACTCATGCCGGATGACATGGTAACCAGACTCCGTGACTTCCGCAACCAGTTTGCATTTGCTGTATAATTCCATCTCCCTGCTTTGGCAGGGAGATTTTATTTTATGGTGCAAAGTGTGGGGAGTTCTTAGTGCATTTTGCCGAAATGCCAACAAATTCATATATGCCCCATTGACTTTTTATCTAAAAAAAGGTATAATATAAGAATGAATCTTTGCGTATTGGGGCAAGCTGTGCCTGTATACTATGCAAAAAAATGAATGGAAAGGAGCGTGGAGCACCATGTCTTGGTGGGGAGACTTTAAAAGAAACCTGCCTCTTTTGGCAGAGCTGATCTTTGTAGGAATATGCTATCAGATATTCCGCTATACACTTCGCTTCCCCGAGGATGCGTTATTTGTGCTGCAATGCTTCCTTCTTTTCATGGTGATTGCCACCTTCATTTTTGTGCTAATTATCCGTGCATACCGCAGGCGGCACACCTCCGTCGGCATCTACCGCCTCTGCGAAATGGTGCTGAATCTGGATGTTCCTGCCTTCATCTGGGCGAATGATTTCTCCACTCTCTACACCAATCAGGCAATGGATGAGATCCTCGGCATCAGTGAAAGCGAGGACCCCGGTGACAGTGCCGTGCTGCTCAACTCCCTCTTTTATAAGATGGGTCTGACGCCCCGCAATGCGGAGGAAACGCTCAGCGGCAAAACCGTCCGCAGCGTACTCAGCGAGGAGGGTATGAGCAACCGCTACATCAGCTGGAGCACGACCGTCATGAAGCAAAACCGCAATGGATCGCTGTATTTTACCATCGGCTATGAAACCACGGAGCTGATGGATGCGAAGCAGAGCCTGACTGCCTATGCACAGGAGCTGGCAGCCTCCGAGAGCCGCTACGCCCTCTCGATGAAGCTTTCCGGCATCGGTATCCTGCTGTGCGAGAGCGTGCACGATGTTTATTATGTATCCGACGAAGCAAAGGCATTTCTTGGCATCGACAAAAACGAGATCAGCTTCTCGGATTTCCGGATGAAGCTCCATCCGGATGACCGTGTGCTGTTTGACGATTACCTCAACCAGATCCGCAATGCGGAACGCACGGACGCATCCAGCAAGCCCCGTACACTGGAGCTGCGGATCCTCGCAGAGCCGGGTAAGCCCTATGTCTGGTATTCCTACCATTACCACGAAAATCTGCTGTATGCGACCGGCAGACCCATCATCGGCGGTGCCCTGATCGACATCACCAATGAGAAGCTCAAGGATGCTACCATCGAACGCCTTGCGTTCCTTGATGAAACCACGGAGATCGCCAACCGCAACAAGCTCATGCAGGAGGGCGAGCTGATCTATCAGCGTTGCCGTACCATGGGTGCGGCATACTGGATCATTGTGCTGGATATTGACCGCTTCCACATCATCAACGACAGTGCCGGCTATGAGAACGGCGACAAGATCCTGCGGAATTTTGCGAAAATCCTTTCCAAGTACTCCATGCACAACGGCTTTGCAGCAAGAGTCAGTGCGGATAACTTCGTGCTGATCGTGCCGGACTACACGGAAGACGGCGACGATGACCTTCCCGTCAGAACGATCGAACGCATCCGGATGGACATGTCCCAGCAGAATGTGCAGGATTTCCATTCTCTGGCTGTGACCTGCTCCGCCGGCTTTGCACGGATCCCTACGGACGGCGACAGCTTCACACAGGCACTTGAGCATGCGGAGTTTGCACTTGCCATGGGCAAGGGTGAGCTTTCCTATATGATGGGCTACGATGCGACCGTGCACCGTGAGATCGTCAGCCAGAGCGAGATGGAAAAGGAGCTGTCCGCAGCGATCGCAAATCGGGAATTCCAGCTCTACTACCAGCCGAAGGTGGAGATCGAGAACAAGCAGATCATCGGTGCAGAGGCACTCATCCGCTGGATCAAGCCCGACGGCACTATGGTTTCCCCGAATATCTTCATCCCGATCGCAGAGAGAACCGGTCTGATCTCCCAGATCAGCCGTTTTGTACTGGAGGAGGCGTGTGCACAGAATGCCATCTGGCAGAAAAAGCAGCTGAATCCGATCGTCATGTCCATCAACTTCGCATCCGGCGACTTCTATCAGAAGCACATCTGTGAAAGCATCCGTGATGTGCTGGCGGATGTCGGCATGGAAAGCAAATGGCTGGAGCTGGAGCTGACGGAGCGTCTTGCGATGGGCGATGTGGATTTTACCGTCCAGCAGATGAATGCCCTGCGTGATATGGGCATACTTCTTGCGATGGACGATTTCGGCACGGGATATTCCTCCCTGAGCTATATCCAGCTGCTGCCGCTGACATTGCTGAAGCTCGACCGTTCATTCATCATTGAGATCGAAACAGACACAGTAGCACAGGAGATCGTTTCAGCGGTCATCAAGATCGCAAAATCCATGCGGATCGAAACGATCGCAGAAGGTGTTGAATTTGAAGGACAGGCTGAAATCCTCAAAAGGATGGGCTGTGACTACATACAGGGTTATCTGTACGGAAAGCCCATGCCGGCGGACGAATTTGAAAGGCGTCTGGCGGCACAGACTGTCAAGCTGGAGGAATTATGATGAGCAAGAACAAAACGCAAAAAAAACCACGCTACACACTCGGCGAGGAGATCTTCAATTCCGTGACGCATGGTGTCGGAGCACTGCTCTCCGTTGCCGGATGTGTCATCCTGATCGTATTCAGTGCCATTCACGGCGGTGCGATGGAGGTCGTTTCCGCCTCCGTTTATGGTGCATCCCTGATCATTCTCTACACCATGTCCACCCTGTACCACGCCATTACCCACCCCATTGCCAAAAAGGTGTTCCAGATTCTGGATCATAACACGATCTTTCTGCTGATCGCCGGCACCTACACGCCCTTCTGTCTTTGCTGCATCAAACCGATGTGGCTGGGCTGGACGATCTTCGGCTGTATCTGGGGTGCGGCGGTGTTCGGCATCGTGATGAGCTCCATCAATCTGGAGAAGTTCCGCAAAATTTCGACATTCTGCTATATCCTCATGGGCTGGGGCATCATCCTTGCAGTCAAGCCCCTGTATCAGGGGATCCCGAAATTCAGCCTGATCATGCTCATCATCGGCGGCGTGCTCTATTCGCTCGGTGTGATCTTCTATGCAAAAAAGAATATCCGCTACATGCACTCCATCTGGCACATTTTTGTGGTGGGCGGAAGTGTGCTGCACTGGTTTTCAGTGCTCTATGCCATTGGCTTTTAATTGACACCGATACTCCCGACGGAGTACCGGACAAGTGAATAAAGGAGGAATAACACATGAAAAGAAGAATCGGTATCCTGACCAGCGGCGGCGACTGTCCGGGTCTGAATGCGACCATCCGTGGCGTTGCAAAGGCTTGCTTTGAGCAGTTCGGCGAGGAAAATGTGGAAATGGTGGGTATTTCCAACGGCTACTACGGTCTGATCCATGGTCTGACCAAGGAAATGCAGCCCTCTGACTTTTCCGGTATCCTGACACAGGGCGGCACCATTCTCGGCACGAAGCGTCAGCCGTTCAAGATGATGACCGTCATTGGTGAGGACAACGTGGACAAGGTCAAGAACATGAAGGAAACCTACAAGCGTGAGAAGCTCGACTGCCTGCTCACACTCGGCGGCAACGGCACCCACAAGACCTCCCGTCTGCTGGCGGATGAGGGTCTGAATGTCATCGGTCTGCCCAAGACCATCGACAATGACATCTATGGTACGGATGTGACCTTCGGTTTCCACACAGCGGTGGATATTGCGACCGATGCACTCGACAGACTGCATACCACAGCCGCTTCCCATTCCCGTATCATCGTATGCGAGATCATGGGCAATAAGGCTGGCTGGCTGACACTGTATTCCGGCATTGCAGGCGGTGCGGACATCATCCTGCTCCCCGAAATCCCGTATGACATTGAAAAGGTCTGTGATGCAGTTGTCAAGAGAAGCGTGAAGGGCAAGACCTTCTCCATTCTCGCAGTGGCAGAGGGCGTGTACGATGTGCAGGAAGCAGCCCTCAAGAAGAAGGAGCGTGAGAAGCTCCGTGCAGAGAACGGCAACGCAACCGCACGCATTGCCAAGGACATTGAAGCACGCACGGGCATCGAGGCAAGAGTCTGTGTTCCGGGTCATATGCTCCGTGGCGGTTCTCCGTCCGCCTATGACAGAATGCTGGCAACACAGTTTGGTGTGCATGCGGCAAAGCTGATCGCAGAGGAGAAGTTCGGCAGAACCGTTGCCTATGTGGACGGTAAGATCACCTCCAACAAGCTTGAGGACATTGCCGGCAAGAAGAAGCTCGTTGACCCGAAATGTCAGGAAGTACAGGCTGCAAGAGATCTGGGAATTTCCTTTGGTGATTGATTGTAATAATGATAATAACGCCCATCCTCTATTTTCGGGGATGGGCGTTTTAGTTTGTTGAAAATCCTTGTTAGGTTCAAAGGACGAAGTCCTTTGGCGGGTGGAGGGTACGCAGTACCCTCCAAATATAGCCCCTCCCCTCGGGGAGGGGTTGGGGTGGGGGCAGTTACAGAATGCCTAACCCTGAGAA
>JAFTQJ010000046.1 GCA_017462785.1 Oscillospiraceae bacterium
GGAGTTTGCCGGAGCCGGAGCAAGCGTTCCGCTGACAGGCTTCGGGCATCTGCTGGCAAAGGGTGTGCGTGAGGCGGTTGCGGAGGATGGTGCACTCGGCATTCTCACCGGAGGGCTGACCTCGGCGGCAGGCGGCATCACGGCGGCACTGATTGCAGGGCTTCTCGTTGCGGCGGTGTTCCGGAAGAAGATGAAGAGATGAAATGATAAGGGGGAGTTTTGTCGAAAACTCCCCCTTTCGCTCATGTTCCTCTGCGGAGAGCAGGAACAGGCTCCGCAGCCTTGCTCCCTCCACCCGCCAAAGGGAAAAGCCCTTTGCACTTGATAAGGTTTTTCGGCAGACTTCTGTGTCTTTCGCACTCCTGCTGACTGCATCAAAGAATAAAACAAATCAACCCGCTGCATCCCTCATTGATGACACGTTCGAGTGTTTCCTGCAATTTCATCCGTGCCTCCGTGGGCATCTTGAAGAGCTTGTTGTGCAGACCCTCATTGACCAGCTCGTGGAGGGATTTGCCGAAGATGTTGGACTCCCAGATCTTTGTCGGATCCTCCTCAAAGCCCTGCAGCAGGTACATAACAAGCTCCTCGCTCTGCTTCTCCGTGCCGACAATGGGGCTGACTGTGGTGGTGATGCCGGCTTTCATCATGTGGATGGACGGTGCGGATGCCTTCAGCCGCAGACCGTACTTGCCGCCCTGACGGATGATCTCCGGCTCCTCCAGATGCAGCTCCTCCATCTCCGGCATGACGATGCCGTAGCCGGTCGCTTCGACCTCACGCAGGGCAGGCTCGATCCTTGCATACGCCTTTTTCACGGCGGTCAGCTCTCTGAGAATTTCCAGCAGCATGCCCTCATCGGTGATGTCAAGTCCTGTGGATTCGCTGAGGATGCGGAAGAACAGGCTGCCGTCAAGGGTCACAGCAATGGTCACAGTTCCGGTGCCGAGGTCGATCAGGGAGGGCACGGCATGCAGGATGTGCGGACAATTGCAGATGGGTTTTGCAAGCTCTGCGGCATCCTGCACGGTGGAAAGGTCAGCCGCCGCTTCACGGATGGCGGAATAGACCTCCTGCTTGACATGGTGTCCCTTTTCGAGCATGGAGATCCACGGCGGCATGGCGAAATTCACCTCACGGATGGGGAATGCATATAATAAAGCAGTGAGGATGCTCCGGATGTCCTCTTCACCGAGCTGGGTGCAGCTCACGGGGAGGACGGCGGTGCCGTAGGTTTCCTGCATTTCCCTTGCAAGGGTGCGGGATGCCTCGGAATCTGGGTCAACACAGTTGAGCAGAACGACAAAGGGCTTGCCGAGAGCCTGCAATTCTGTGATGACACGCTCCTCACACTCCGCATATTCCTCACGGGGGATGTCGGAGATGCTGCCGTCGGTCGTCACGACCAGACCGATGGTGGCATGCTCGGTGATGACCTTCTGTGTGCCGATCTCTGCCGCCATATTGAAGGGGATCTCCTCATCAAACCAAGGTGTCATGACCATACGGGGCATTTCATTTTCGATGTAGCCGAGGGAGCTGGGGACGATATAGCCCACGCAGTCGATCATTCTTGCACGGAACTGTGCACCGCCCTCAAGCTGCACGGGAACGGCTTCCTCTGGAATGAATTTCGGTTCGGTGGTCATGATGGTCTTGCCGGCAGCGGACTGGGGCAATTCGTCCACGGCACGTTCCTTCTTGTAGCCGCTTTCGATATTCGGGATGACGAGCGTTTCCATGAAACGCTTGATGAGGGTGGATTTGCCGGTGCGGACGGGTCCGACCACGCCGATATAAATATCACCGCCCGTACGCTGGGCAATGTCGGTGTAGATGTCTTTCATGGGTTCCTCCTATAGAATCACACAGCCTGCGGTTATTGATGTACGATCGGGATCAGCAGCATTCCGTTTTCGGTGAGGATCTCCTCGGTGAGATCGTTTTCCTCCATGATGGCGGAAACGCTGGTGCGGCAGCGGCGTGCAATATCCCAGATGCGTTCGCCCGCCCTGCCGAAATAGAGCTTGAGGGCGTGGTCATGGGGATTTGCCGTTTCTTCGTCCACCTCAAAATCCGTCAGCACCTCGCAGATGCTGCACCGGCAGACGGTTCCCTCCAGCCGCAGCTCCGCTTTCAGGGCAACCTCCGCCTGTTCGGAGAGCGTGTAGGTGCAGTGTTCGGCGTGGGCATGCACCTGCACTGTGGTATGTTCATCCAGCTCCGGCACGGCAAAACGGTGCTCGAAAGGCTCTTCCTTTTCCAGCAGGCGGGGCATGCCGCCGGACTCCTTCACGAGGGCATTGCAGCAGAGCATGCCGGTGATGTGGATCTCTCCGGCTTCCCAGTCGGCATGGGCGGTCAGGTTCCTGACATCGCACCACGCATCATACACGCAGTCCAGCTCACTGTCCGTACAGGGGAGCTTGGTGCTGCACACATGCATTTCGGAGAACGGCTCAGGGGTACTGCTGGTGCAGAGCTCTTCGGTGGTGCAGCGGCTGGGATGCTCGGTGGAAAATGCGTCGCAGATGAGGGATTCCGCCGTCATCCGGCGGGCGGTGCAGACGAGCCGCAGCTCTGCCTCGCAGCGGAGCAGCCGCACATCACCGCTTGCATCGGTCACGGGCTTGATGTCACAGACGGCAACATCCGTGCGGACATTGCAGGTGTCCTGCTCCTCCATGCCCTCCATTTCCACCAGCTGGCTGTAGGGGATGCGGAACGCCATTGTTTCCAGACTGCCGTCCCCGTCCTTTTCGCAGGCATAGAGCAGGCGGATCTGGAGGCTGCCCTGTGCAAGGAGCTTGCCGGATACGATCTTATGGGATTCCTCCATGGGCTGTGCCTCACAGCGGACAATATGCAGCACGGGGGGCTTGGATGCACCCAGCTCCAGTTCTTCTGCAAGGAAGAGGTTCCGGACGCAGCGGAGATGTTTGGACGGGTACTGCACGGGGATCCGGCAAAGCTGGATCCCCTTTCCGGAGATGTCACAGAGAGCCTCCTGCTGTCTGCATGCATCGGTGCGGATGCGGACGGTCACAGCACCACGGACATCGAGCCTTCTGCGGCTGACGGCACGGCAGTTCACATAATCGGTCACGGGGACGATCTCGGCGGTCACATCCTCGCCGGACATGCCAAGCTCTGCGGTTCTGCTGAAATGCAGTGTCTGGGTGACGCATTGCAGGATGTGGCTGTTTTCGCTGCAATAGAGGATCCGCACATCCGCACGCAGCTCATAGGAAAGCCTGCCGCCGGAGATGCTCTCACCGGTCACAGCCGGCGTGACGATGCATTTGACAAGCTTGCAGACATCGGGGTAGTAATCCGGCAGGACATAATCCAGCTCCACGCTCTGTTCCTGCATCAGACTTCCCGACGGTTCAGCGGCACTGATCGCCGCACGGTTCATTTTCAGTTCCATAGGTAACCTCCTTGTTTTGTCCGAAGCCGGAGCTTCGCCGTTGGTAGAATATATGCGGCAGGGGGGTGGAATATGAATCACTATGAAAACTGCTCTCCTTTCCGTAGGTTGACAAGAGGAGGATTCACGTTTATAATGGGAGTATCCCAACAGAAAGGAAGAAACAATATGCAGTACATCACCGGCGGAACGATCCGCAAGCTTCGTGAACAGAAGCATCTCACACAGAAACAGCTCGCTGAAAAGCTCAATGTCAGCGACAAGACCATCTCGAAATGGGAAACGGGGCGTGGACTGCCGGATATTTCCATTCTCATGGAGCTTGCCGCCGCACTGGGGGTATCCGTGCCGGAGCTGCTCACGGGGGAATACGCTGTCAACAGCAACCGTTCCTCAAATATCCGGAAAATGCGGTTCTATGTCTGCCCCGTCTGCGGCAATGTGGTCCAGTCCATCGGCGAGGGTGCCTATTCGTGCTGCGGCGTATCCCTGCCGCCACTTGAAGCAGAAGAATGCACCGAGGAGCACGGGATCCATATTGAGGAGAGCGACGGGGACTATTACATCACAATGGATCACCCCATGGAAAAATCGCATTATATCTCTTTTTTCTGCTATGTCAACGCCGAACGGACGGAATTCGTCAAGCTCTACCCCGAGCAGAATGCCGCTGCACGGATCCAGAAACGGAAACGAGGTTATCTTTATGCGTACTGCAACAGGCATGGATTGTTCAGGGTGATGCTTTGATGTTCTTTGACAGCAGGAATTTTTAAAAAACTATTCCATTTTCCAGTCAGATGTGGTATAATATAAGGTACTACAAATTGACAAGGATGGATTCATCGTGAATAAATACAAACAGCTTGCCATGAACACGGCGGTCTTTGCCATTGGCTCATTCGGCTCTAAAATTCTCCTGCTCCTGCTCAATAAGCTCTATACCCATAATCTCGCCGGTGCGGACTACGGCACCAAGGCACTTCTGGAGAATACCGCAAATTTCATCATTCCCATTGTCACCCTCTCCATTGCCGAGGCGGTCATCCGCTATGGACTGGACAGGGAATTTGACAAAACGGAAATTTTCACCTCCGCATGCCTCACGGAGCTTGCCGGCATGCTGGGGCTTGTGCTCATTTCGCCCCTGCTGACGCTCCTCCCCTATGCGGACGGCTATGTACTCTACCTCATCATCTATATTGCCGCCTCGTCCTTCCGGCAGCTCAGTTCGCAGTTTGTCAGGGCAAGGGGCATGGTACGGCTCTTCGCACTTGACGGCATCATCGCCACGCTCACGCTCTTCTGCTTCAACCTCCTCTTTGTGTCCGTGATGGGGCTGGGGATCATGGGCTTCATGCTCTCGGTCATTCTCTCGGACTTCCTCTCCGGCGTGTTCCTCTGGGTCACGGCGAAGCTCTGGCAGTTCTTCAATCTCCGGCTGTATAACGGCGAGATCACACGGCTCATGCTCCGCTTTTCCATCCCGATGATCCCGACGGCGGTGCTCTGGATCGTGACGGGCTTTTCGGACAGACTGTTCGTGCGTTACATGGACGGCATGGCGGTGAGTGCGGATGTCGGCGAAACGGCAGCCGGCATTTACGAGGCATCCTCCAAGGTGCCGAACCTCATTTCGATGGTGTCCACGATCTTCTTTCAGGCGTGGAACATGTCCGCCATTACTGAAAATAACAGCAAGGACAGGAGCAATTTCTATTACCGCATCTTCTCTGCATACCAGTCCCTGATGTTTCTGGCGGCAGCGTTCATGATCGCCCTTGTCAAGCCCCTTTCGGCGATCCTGATCGACTACAGCGTCTATCCGGAGTACACACTGGCGTACAAGTACACGCCCGTGCTCATCATTGCAGTGCTGATGATGAGCTTCAACCAGTTCCTCAGCAGCATCTACACGGCAACACAGAAAACGACGCACAGCTTCTGGTCAAGTCTGGCGGCGGCAGTGACGAACCTGATCCTCAACACCGTGCTGATCTTCTATTTCGGCGTACATGGTGCCGTTGCTGCCACCTTTAGCAGCTATCTGGTATGCTATATCATCCGTATCGTGGACACCAGAAAGCTCATCCCGTTCAAGGTGCATCACATGCGTTTTGTCCTGAATCTCGTGATCCTCTTTGCCATGAGCTTTGCGGCGATCCTTGAGCCGTCCTTCCTCCTCCCCTTCCAGATCGTACTCCTGCTCTTTATGTGCGTGTTCAATGCACAGGCGATCGTGCAGACGGTGAAGAAGGTGCTGAAGAGGGGATAAATCAATTTTTACAACCGCAAATAAGGTGCATCCGAACGATAGGATGATAGTGATTTTGGTGAATCCTGTTCAGAGATTTTAGACGAATGAATCAATAAAAAGGAGGTATTCCTATGTCCACCCCCCATCTTCAAGGCAAAAAAGGCGATTATGCCCCGATTGTCCTCATGCCCGGTGATCCGCTGCGGGCGAAATTCATAGCGGAAACCTATCTCGATAATCCCGTCTGCGTCAATGAGATCCGTGGAATGCTCGGCTTTACGGGCACCTACCATGGTGTTCCCGTGTCCGTACAGGGCAGCGGTATGGGTATCCCATCCATCGGCATCTACTCCTATGAGCTGTACCACGAATTCGATGTGCAGGCGATCATCCGCATCGGCACGGCTGGTGCGATCGCTCCGGAGGTACAGCTGCGTGATGTGATCCTTGGACAGGCTGCCTGCACCAACTCCAATTTTGCGGCACAGTACCGGCTCCCCGGCACATTCGCCCCCATCGCCTCCTACCGTCTGCTTTCAGCTGCGGCAGAAACGGCAAAATCCCTCGCTCTTCCCATCCGTGTGGGCAATCTGCTCTCCTCCGACACGTTCTATGATGATGCCGATTCCCTCGCAGAATGGCGGAAGATGAACGTCCTCGGCATTGAGATGGAGTCCGCAGGTCTGTACCTCAATGCTGCCCGTGCCGGCAAGGAAGCCCTGTGCATCTGCACCGTGTCCGACTGTCCCCTCAACGGCAAATTCACCACAGCCGAGGAGCGTCAGACCGGATTCACCGCCATGATGGAGCTTGCTCTCGGAACGGTGGAGCATCTGAGCAGAACCTGATCTGCATCCGTGCATGCAAAAAAAAGACGGTGCCGCAGGGCACCGCAAAAGAGAGATGAAATGATAAATAATGGGGGGAATTGGGGGATTACTAAATCCATTATCATCATACTATATGAACCTTAAAGTTTTCTTAAAAAGAAAAAAGATTTTGAAAAAAACGGAGGTGAATCAGGTGGAGCAGAAAAAACTGGACCGCATCAATTTCCTTGCGAAGAAAGCAAAAACGGAGGGTCTGACAGAAGCGGAACGAGCAGAGCAGGCACAGCTCCGTGATGAGTACCGTGCAGGATTTATGCGGAATCTCCGTGCACAGCTGGACAACACCTATATCATGGATGCGGACGGCAATAAGAAAAAGCTCAGATAATCAAAAAACACCCCCTGCCAGCCGGCAGGGGGTGAGCTTTTGCAGGATCGCCTATTTCACGGAATTCCCTGTGATTGATTCATCCGGATGTTCTGTTTGCTCCGCTTTGCCGTGGCAGCCTCCGCTGCACTTTCCTCCGCACTGCTTGGCGTAGGGACAGCCGATGCAGGTGTCACCACGCTTTTTGCATTTGTACAGGTAGTACACGACAGCGGCAACGATGCAAGCCACAATGGCGATGATGATGAAGTTTTCCATTACGCTTTCCCCAGTGCATACTCAGCCTTGAGCTGCTTGTTGGTTCTCATGATGAGTCCCACAACAACTGCTGCCATCGCCAGTACCACGATCAGACCCGGTACAAAGCCTGCACCGAAGGTACCCTCTGTGAAGAGTGTGCCGAACTGGTAAACGAGGAAGCCGATCGTGTAGCCAACGCCGAACTGGAGTGCAATACCGCCCCAGAACCACTTCTTGCTCTTGATTTCGGAATTCATCGCACCCATTGCTGCAAAGCAGGGCGGTGTGAAGAGGTTGAACATCAGATATGCCAGAGCAGCCGCCTTTGTGATGCCGAATGCAGCTGCAACACCCTCGCCTGCACCTTCCATCAGTGCCAGCTCTTCCGTGTCGATCAGGTTGGAGATCGCATAGCAAACTGCCAGTGTACCAACGACATTTTCCTTTGCGATGAAGCCGGTCACGGCTGCTGCACCGAGCTGCCATGCCTTGATGCCTACGATCGGGATCAGAACTACTGCGATCGGGGCTGCGATGGTTGCGAGAATGGAGGTATCCTCCGCACCCTCTGCAACTGCCTCAAAGCTCCAGTTGAAGGTCTGCATGATCTGTACCACGGTATTGCAGAGCAGGATGACAGTACCTGCCTTGACGATGTACGCCCAGCCACGGCTGAGCATGGACATGCATGCACCGCCAAGACGTGGGATCTTGTATTCAGGAAGCTCAATGATGAAGAAGGACTTTCTGTTCTTATGACCTGCAAGCTTGTTCACCAGCAGTGCACACACGAGGATCAGGAAAATACCTACAAAGTACATCAGTGTGCCGACCCATGAAGCATCCGCAAAGAATGCACCGGAGAACAGTGCAATGACTGGGAGCTTCGCACCGCAGGGCATGAAGGGGGCGAGCATTGCAGTTGCTCTGCGTTCTCTCTCATTGCGGATGGTACGGCATGCCATAACGCCGGGGATCGCACAGCCGGTACCAATGACGAACGGAATAACGGACTTGCCGGACAGACCCACCTTCTTGAAGATCGGGTCAAGTACAACGGTTGCACGAGCCATGTAGCCGCAGTCCTCAAGGAGTGCGATCAGGAAGTACATGACCATCACCAGCGGCAGGAAGCCGATCACTGCGATCACGCCGCCGATCACGCCGTCCACGAGCAGTGCCTGCCAGATGTCAGCCGCACCGGAAACCTGTTCGCCGACCCAGCCCTGAAAAATCTCCAGCCAGCCTACGAGGGTATCTGCAAGGAACGGTCCGACCCATGCCTGAGAGATCTGGAATACGAGGAACATCACCACTGCAAAGATCGCCAGACCGAATACGGGATGTGTCACGATGCCGTCGATCTTATCGCCGGCGTTCTTATCCTTTGTCAGAATCTTTCTGCTTTCCACTTCCTTGACAATGGCATTGACGAAAGCAAAACGCCTGCGGTCCGCTGCCTCGACTGCCTGCTTATCGGAGAGATCCACATTGCCCTGTGTGTAGGGTGCCTGCTGCGGCTTTCCAGCCTGTGCGACAGCCGCTTCAATGACTGCCTTCAGACCGTCGGAAGCTGTGGAAATGGTATTGATGACCGGACAGCCAAGCTTCTCGGAGAGCTTCTGTGCATTGATCTTGGTGTCCTTCTTCTTGTTGATGTCGCTCTTGTTCAGTGCTACAACGACCGGAATGCCCAGCTCCAGCAGCTGTGTGGTGAAGAACAGGCTGCGGCTCAGATTGGTCGCATCCACGATATTCACGATGACATCGGGGTTTTCCTTCTTCACATAGGAGCTTGTGATGCTCTCTTCACTGGTGAACGGGGACATGGAATAAGCACCAGGCAGGTCAACAGCCACCAGCTGTGCGTCACCTGTATAATATGTTTTCTTGATGGGGTGCTCCATCTTATCGACGGTGACACCTGCCCAGTTGCCGACTCTCTCGTTGCGTCCTGTCAACGCATTGAACATGGTCGTTTTACCGGAATTGGGGTTGCCTGTTAATGCAATTCTCATCGGTTGTTCCTCCTTGACAAAATCGAATTTTCTTTCGAAAATTTACAGTAATCCTGTGTAAGCAACAGCTAACTCAAAGGCTGACAAAAAACAATCCAAGGATTGTTCTCTGTACTTCTGTTTCAGATCAGAATCGCCTCTGCAAGCTGGTTATCAATGTTATAGCGGCTGTCCTTGATGGACACAACACAGCTTCTTTTCAGATGGGATACAACTGTGATCGTTTCACCGCTGTAACAGCCCAGAGAAAACAGAAATGCATTCAGTTCCTCATCGTCCGTTTCAATGCCACGGATGACATAATCCTGACCCTCTGCAGCTTCTCTTAAAGTCATTTCCATCACCAACATTTCTCACATATTTCAGCAGGATCTCACTGCCTTCTTTTATAGTTTACACCCGCTAACCCCCTTTTGTCAAGGGGTATTTTTCCATTTTGTAGAACTGCACAGATTTTCCAGTCGTATTCTGTTATATTTTCTGTTTTTTTCCATATCCCCCATAGCGAAAGCATCGGATTATCAGGATTTCCCCTGTTTTTTCTTCGTTGCCTCAAGGCTCCTTGTCATCACCTCGGAAAGCTTCCGGACGGTGGTCTGGGGGTAGGTGCTCAGGAACTGGAAAGCGTGTTCCTTTGCCTCCGTCGGAGTCAGCCGGAGCATACGGCGGAAAAAGGCATAGACCATATCATAGTCACTGTGGCAGCGTTCGGCAAGCTCCCTGCCGTGTGCGGTCAGCCGCACCGCCTCGCAGTAATCCGGCTCCACCAGCTCCATGCGTACCATGCACTTCATCATCTTGCTCACGCTCGGGCGTGTCACGCCGAGATCGTTGGCGATGTCCACACAGCGGATCCGCTGCTTCTCCCTCGTCAGACGGTAGATCGACAGCAGATAGCGGTATTGTCCTGCACAAATATCCATAACAGCACTTCCTCTCCTCTATTCTATGATTATACAATACCACAAATTCCATCAGAAGTCAAGAGAGATTGTTAAAAATTTATCAAATGTTCATACCTCGATTTGATTATATGATTTGATTTATTCACAGAAAACACCACAATACCACTTGACAAATGCTGTATTTTTTTGTATAATAAGGAGTAGGACAAAGGTGTGCGGATGCGGTAGAAGTCCGTACAATGTCTGAAAATTTCTGATAGGAGTGTATCAATTATGAAGACGAGAAAGGCAGCAGCCGCACTGACAGCACTGTGCATGGCTGCAACAGCATTTTCCGGAGCAGCATTTTCCACAGCGGCAGCGGACGAGGTCATTGCACAGGCATACTTTATCGGTGCGATCGGTGCAGAAGAATGCTGGAATGTGGACGACGTGAACACAGAAGCTGGTTCCGCCATTGCGGATATTACAGGTGACGGCACCTATTCTATCAAGTGGGTCACAACAGCCGGCGGCACGGACACCGTTGAATTCCTTGCAGGCTGCATTGTACCGGCGGGCACAACGGAGAATTTCACAACGGATACCTTTGAGGATCTGGCTGTGACACTGGACGAGGTATGGATCGACGGCGTACAGCTCACAGATTATGTTGTGAGCGATGCAGCGATCAACACTGCATACTACGAGGGCAGTGCCGGCACGACCAGAATGTATCTGCATGATGACTGGGCAGGCACGGGCGTTGCTGACCTTCCCTCTGCAACCACGATCACACAGGAAGTTTCCATCACCTTCACTGTATCCGGCACCGGCATTGCTGCTTCCGAGGGCGGCGAGGACACACCCGAAACCCCTGACACGCCTGAAACTCCCGAAACACCCGAGGTTCCCACAAGCGATGCAAAGGCAGTTGCGACCTTCATGGGTATGATCGGTGCAGCGGAGTGCTGGGGTCTGGAGGATGTAGCGGCTCCCTCCACCTATGCAGAGATCAATGGTGACGGCACCTATGAAGTAGTATGGGATGTAACCGGCGGCGGTACTGATACAGTGCAGTTCCTCGGTGTACAGATCAAGCCGAACAACGGCATCGACAATTTCACGACCGATACTTTCGAGAATCTGGAAGTTACTCTGGATGAAGTATGGATCGACGGCGTACAGCTGACGGAATATGTTGTCAGTGATGCAGCAATCAACACGGCTTACTATGAGGGCAGCTCCGGTACGACCAGAATCTATCTGCGTGATGAATGGGCAGGCACTGGCGTAGAGGATCTTGCAGGCAACACAGCCATCAGCCAGAGCGTAAAGGTTGTATTCACAGTATCCGGCATGGGCGGTGAATCCGCAGAGGGTCTGCTGGGTGATGCAAATGTGGACGGCAAGGTTGACGCAACGGATGCCGCTTCCGTACTGATCGCAGCAGCAGCAACAGGTTCCGGCGGCGAAACCACACTGACACCTGACGGCGTTCTGCTGGCAGATGCAACCGGTGACGGCAATGTAGATGCAGCGGATGCAGCAAACATCCTGAGCTATGCAGCAGCAGTTGGTTCCGGTTTTGAGGGCACCATGCAGGATTTCCTTGCAGGCTAAAATGAACTGATCGAAATGAAAAGGGCGATGCTTTGACGGCATCGTCCTTTTGGCTTGCCGAAAAACCACTCTTTTGGAGCCGAAGGCAAGGACAAAAGTTTTTGATCGACCTTTTTTCAAAAAGGTCGCAGGGGTCAAGGGGACGGAGTCCCCTTGTCGCTCACCGCAGTGAGCGAAATCTCCTAATGCCGTCGCTTTTTTCAGGGGTGAATCTTTCAA
>JAFTQJ010000047.1 GCA_017462785.1 Oscillospiraceae bacterium
GCAAACCGCCGCCACGGGTCACTCCCCACCCGGGGAGTGTGGATTGAAATGCAGTCCGTTATTCCATACCGCAAATCACACAGTTCACTCCCCTCACGGGGAGTGTGGATTGAAATGTTTAGGCTCATGCTGTTTTTTGTCGATCCGTCCGTCACTCCCCTCACGGGGAGTGTGGATTGAAATAATGGTGCAGTTTGTGCCGGTCGCTATGATCGTGCTGTCACTCCCCACACGGGGAGTGTGGATTGAAATGAGTTCGAGTCTTGCGGAAAGCAACGTCCAAGCCATCACTCCCCTCACGGGGAGTGTGGATTGAAATAGCCGTTTCCGTGAACGACGGCACCTTATCCGCAGTCACTCCCCTCACGGGGAGTGTGGATTGAAATGCGAGTTTGTCCTTGCGATTAAGGTAGTATGGAATGTCACCTGTTGAGTACCGTCTCGCCAACGCTGCATAATGCAGCAAAGCGACCAAGCTTGCCGCTTAGTCGCTTTGTATAGATTTGTTTATTTTTCTTTGTCTTACTTTTTGGGGGCAGTTCACACATTGCTATCTATTTGCATTATATCATTATTCAATTCCCCGAAATCTCCGATGTTTTATAGACTACATACCCCTCATAACGATAGCTTGCATCAATGCCCTTCATGTAAACCTCACGGTCATGGATCTGATCGGTCAGGGCTTCCTTCAGCAAAAGTCTGATCTCGGTATCCCGGATCGGACTGCGTTCCATGGCAAGCAGATAATCTTCCTTGTCCACCCGACTCCAGTCAACCACTACCCCCAACTCTTGCTTTAAGATGCAATCCAACCAGATACGGGTACTGCGGCCGTTTCCCTCACGGAATGGATGGGCGACATTCATCTCCACATACTTTGCAATGATCTCCTCAAAGGTAGACTGCGGCATCTGTTCCACGGACTTCAGAGCAGCATCGAGATACATCACGGGTGCAAAACGGAAACTGCCTTTTGCAATGTTCACTGTACGCAGCTTTCCTGCAAACTCGTAGATTTCTCCAAAGAGATACCGATGAATCTCCGCAAGTGCCGCAAAACTGCCGGCTTTCAATTTATCTAAATATCCGGTTTCAAATAATTCCGCTGCTTTCTGCTTGCTGATGCGTTCTTCTGCTCTTGCAAGCTCTGCGGAATCTGTGATGCCGGGTTTGTTTTCCAATGCCATGAATGCACCTCCATACAAATGCTCTGTATCATTATTATACCACAAATCCACCTTTTACGCAATACATAAAAAATACCCATTCACCGGTGAAAAGTGAATGAGAATGTAGAATCTGAAAACTATGCTTAACACCTATCCGCCATGCCCCGCATCCAGAATAACCACCTGCGGTTCGTCGCTGCCGTTCACGCTTGCCGGAACGGAGGGGGGAAGCTGATTGGCTGCGTAATATGCCGTTCCGACAGCCGCCGCAAGTGCGAGCGTCATTGTTCCGATGCGGAGCAGCAGTTTTCTTGTGATTCGTTTCATAAGCACCACCTGTTGAGTTTTTGGGTCGTTGTCCCTTGCTCCATGCTTATGAGAAAAGTGAGGGGAATATGCAGAAATTTCTTGTTCATTAGAAAAATGATGTGGATTTGTACAGCTTTGCAAAGCTCCGCCGCCAGCTTACCCGTGATTGAGAACAAAACAAGCCCGAAAGGAAGTACCTTTCGGGCTTGTGCTATGTGACCCCAATCACCATATCCGAATCATGATTTTGCTGACAGCTTACGCTTCATGACAGCAAGGTCAAATGCATCAATTCTTCCGTCTGCACAGAGATCACCTGCCTGCCAGTTCGTGAGGGATGCGTCCTGTGTGCAGAGGAGCCACTTCTGGAGCATCACCAGATCAGTCACAGTAAACTGTCCGTCCGCATTCACATCCCCCTCACTGCCAAGCTGCCATTCAAATACGGGGTAGCCGTCATTTTGCCATGCTGCTGCATTTGTGTAGTGATCCCCCAGCAACTCCGCACCTACCTTGAGGAGGGTGGAGGAGAGGGCGGAAATGCCTGTGTAGGGTTCGCTGTTGACTGAACCGGAAGCCGCATCTTTGTTATAATAACAATTAGTAATGGTCAGTTCCGGCTGGTAACTACCGGAAAGGGATTCCACACCGCATGTGATACCGCCAGTTCTTGATGCACCATTGACTGTTCCGGTAAAATAACAATTCATTACCTCTACTGTAGTACAGGTGCTGTCATCACTTCCAGTACGAAGATAACCAGCAATACCGCCTGCAAAACCCCAAGTAGAATCTGTTGCGGTGATTTCCGCATTCGCATAGCAGTTTTCAATATAACCGCCCTGATGTACAATGCCGGCAATGCCACCAGTATTATACAGTGATTCTACTGTGCCTGTGAAACTGCATCCGCTTATTTTAGAACCCCAGCATAACGCACCAACAATGCCTCCAGCATAATTATCTGCTGCCGAAACAGTGCCTTCAACTGCAAGATTAGAAATTTCACCATAATTATTGCATCTGCCAAACAAACCTGCATAGCTTATGGGAACACTGACAGAGAGTCCGGTAATCGTATGGAAATTACCATTATATTTCCCATTGAAAGCTGCTCTTCCTGTTGTGGTTGAGGAATCAGCACTTTCGTAATAACTTCCAATCGGAACCCAGTCAATTCCATTCAGATCAATGTCCGCCGTCTGGATATAGTACGCATAGCCGTAACAGCCGTTTGCAGAAATGTCATTCACATGATCTGCAAGAGCCTGCAAATCGCTCGTCGTTCCGATCTTGTACGGATCGGACGCTGTACCGCTGCCTTCAAACAGATCCTGCACTGTCACACTCTGCACTGCGGTCTTGGTCACACCGCTTTCTGTGTAGGAAATGGTGACATTCTTTGTACCCGTTGCGGAGAGGTCAACACTCGTTTTGTAACCAGTCACTGCTTTGGTGGAGCCATCACTGTACTTTGCCGTCACGACCATACCGGCTGTGCTGAATGCAGAGCCGTTCTCATAAATCGTGGTGTTGGGCGGGGTTGTTACGGAAATTGAAGAAAGTCCGGACAGCTTTGTCCATTGATAATTGCCGGTCTGTGTGATTTTTGTGGAAGAAGTAATATAGAGTGCCTCATTCGGTCGCGTATCACCGCTGAAGTAAGGAATTGCGGCGTTTGTTTTCCCCTTATTCACACAAAGATGCAGATGTGTGCCCGTCGTTGCTCCGCTCGGATCCTTGACGCCGGGTTGATAAAAGGTATCTCCCTGATTCAAATGCGTACCAACCTTCAGGTTGGAAATATCATTGTCGTGTACAAAGCAGACGGACATGTAGTCCAGCGTACCATTTGCCCAGTAGACCTTATTGTCGCTTTGCAGAACGACCGCATTAAAATCAGTATAAATTTTTGTGATCGTTCCTGAAAACGGAGCAAAATAATTGTTGTTGCCTCCCAGATCAAAGGCGTTTTGCTTACTGTGTGAATATGCATTATACTCATTATACGCTCCCTGATTCACTTTTAAGGTGCTTCCCGGAAACATCGCATATTCATAGTCAGCAGCCTGTGTCTTCATGTTCTCAGGCACCAGCAGCGTCATCGTCAGCACCATCACCGCCGATGTGACAAAGGAAATCGCCTTTTGCAGAAGTGATTTTTTCTTTACCATTCTAACATCTCCTTGTGATTCAATTTATGTCAGCTGCTGTACATGCCATCCCTCAGATTTTCACCCTCGGGTACAGCAGCTTAACACCAAAGCAGTTTTTTTTCATTATATCACTCCTGTTCTGCCCATCGCAATACTTTTGCAGTTTTAACACGAAAACTGTCAAAATCAAGAAATCAGCACGCCGCAATCCGATTGACATTCTGTACAAACATATGCTATAATAAATTCGTATTCTGAACGAAAGGCGGTGAAATGATGCTGCGTATTCTGATCTATGACGATGATCCGGCGGCATGTCAGACCCTGCGGGAACTGCTTCGGAAATTGCCGGATCTGCAAAAAGCTGAAATCCTGACGGCGGTGAATCTGCGGGAAGCACGGGGACATCTGACAAAGAAGATAG
Source organism: Oscillospiraceae bacterium (assembly GCA_017462785.1). Classification (GTDB taxonomy): domain Bacteria; phylum Bacillota; class Clostridia; order Oscillospirales; family Ruminococcaceae; genus UBA3855. The sequence goes on from JAFTQJ010000047.1 coordinate 4,062, forward strand.
ACATTCTCTTTCAGGACATTGAACTGCCGGAGCGTGAGAACGGCATCGCCTTTGCACGGCAGGTGAAAGCCGCTGAACCAGAGACCTGCATTGTATTCATCACAGCACACATCAAATACTGCGAGGAGATCTTCTCCGCATCACCAGCCGGATTCCTTGTCAAGCCTTTTACGGAAGAAAAGGTGCAGCGGACGCTGCAAATCCTCCGAAGCACGGCGGTAAAGGCGGATTTCCTTTCCGTCAGTACGTCCAAAAACAATCTCCTCCGCATTCCGCTGGAGGAGGTTGCCTACTTTGAAAGTCAGGGCAGGAAGGTGTATGTACATGGAAAAAATGATTCCCTGCTGCATATCATCACCGGCACGAAGCTGAACGAGCTGGAACAGCAGCTGCCGAAGTATTTTGTCCGGTGTCATCACAGCTTCTGCGTCAATCTGCATACCGTCCGGCAGATCGAACGCTATCACTTTACACTTTCGGACGGCACATCCGTGCCGATCAGTCAGCAGCGATTTTCGGCAGCAAAAGAGAAATTTATTAATTTTATGGGGGATAGACTATGAATGGAGTTTTGTATATACTGAATAATCTGATACAGATCATTGAATGTGTATTCTTTCTTGAACAGATCGCAAAGCCAAGATTCAAATTCAGCACGATTTGCGGTTTCTGGCTCGCTGGTGTGGTCCTTGTCTTTGTGCTTGGACGGGCTGTACCATTGAGTCAGGATCTACAGGGAGATCTGCGGATTCTGCTGGGGGCAGTGGTTATGATCGGACTGTACCACGGCAAAATCATCAAACGAATCCTGACATACCTGCTTGTACTTGTTTTCAGCCTATCCTCAGAATTTGTTGGATTGAAAGTCTGTTCAGAATTATATCATCTACCCTATGAAGAGCTTTCCATCAAAGAAAACTACATCGTATTTGCTATGATTCTGATTGCTGATGTCCTGTTCATCTTCTGCCTGCTGTTCTCTATTTTCTGGCGGCGGAAAGAACTCTGGATCCACGGCAATTTCCGGCAGCTCGGCATCATGCTTCTGTTTGTGACGATCCATTTCCTCATGGTGATCGTCTACTACCTCGACCAGTCCGTACTGGACAATCCCCGTAACCAGATGATCCAGACGGGCTTTCAGCTGCTTTTGTACTTTGCCCTGATCTTCAACTATTTCAATGCCCTGCGTACCCGAAAGCTGATGGAATCCGAACAGACACTCCGGAATCTGGAAACGGAGATGGAGCACAACTATCAGTACTACATGCTTGCGGATGAAAAATTCACCGAGGTTTCCAAGCTCCGCCATGACATCCTCAACCAGATCCAGACGGTACAGTATCTGCTCAGAAACGGCGAAAACGAACAGGAAGCCCGTGCCATCATGCAGCGGATCGAGGAACAGCTTGCCGCCGCAAAGACGGTGCATTTCTGTCAGAATCCCATCATCAATTCCGTGCTGACCGTGAAGATGAACACGGTGCAGGCAAGCGGCATCGAAACGGACATTCTGCTGAGTGACTGCGGCGATCTGCCATTCGACAACTATGATATTTGCAGCCTGTTTGCCAATCTCTACGACAATGCCGTGGAAGCTTGCCAGAAGCTGGGGGAGGGGAAGGATCGTTTCATCGAAATGCGAAGCGGCATCCAGAATGATTTCTTCGTGCTGAAGCTCCGCAACAGCTGTGCACCTGTGACGGAGATGAAAAACGGTGAGATGCCAAAATCCGACAAGGGCTCGGATGGACATGGCTATGGAACGAAAATCATTGAAAACATCGCAAAGAAATACGATGGTTCATTCACAATGCGGTTTGAGAACGGGGTGATGACGGCGGTGGTTGCCCTGAGGCTGATCGTGGTGAAGAAGTGACCGCATATCAATTGAAATATGTCGCTCCCCCCACGGGGAGCGTGGATTGAAATATTCCCGATGGGAGGGGGAAACAAAGCCGGTGCTCCGCACCGGCACCGGCAAGGGCTTCCGCCTTTTGAACCTTTATTTAGGACAACTATAAATGAATCGTTTTCATGAAAAAAGACCGCCGCACCATACCCGGAAGTATGGTGCGGCTGCCTTTGATCTACACATTTATTCTGAAAGGAATTGGCCTTGTTTTCTCTATTATACTACCCTCTGCCGCTTTTGTCAAGAGGTGGATTTTGGGCGATATTAACACAAAAATGTCATTTCTGTATCAGAAAAAGGCTTCTTGTTACAGAATGAAAACAAAACACAGTCCCCTGTGATAAATGCCGTGGTTCCATGTGTTCGTTTTGCGAAAACCGAGGGGAAAAAGCGTGAATCCTGTCATGTTCCGTCATGAAATCGTATCCGAATTTTCATTATCCCAGCAGTCCCCCCATTTTCGGAGATGCCAGCAGGAAACCGCTGTCCGCCAGCTCGATGATCTGATGGTACAGCAGGCAGTACTGCGGTGCGAGGAGGTACGAGGTGTGATAATGCCCCGAAAACCACATCCCGAAATCAAGCCTCTCTGCGATCTCATCAAAATAGCGTGTCAGGATGCTGCCCTCGTATTCGTCCGCATTGAACATCTGCTCCTGCATATGCTGCGGCAGGCTGTGACTGACTACATAATCCACCTTCCAGCCGGCAGCCTCCAGCGACCGCCGTCCACGTTCCATTTCCTCGGGGGAGGGGAGTTCCTCATTCCAGATGGTTTTCCCAAGAACACGGTATTCCTTGTCGTGGCTCTCCGCACCGCCGAACGCAAAAAAGGATTTTCCTCCGATCTCAAACACATACCCCCTGCAAAGGTGCAGCACATGCTCCGAGATCCTCTGCACCCTTCCGCCGTGCCAGTCCTCCTCCGGATATTCCCGCAGCCGATCAAAATTCTCATGGTTGCCGTCGATCCAGAGCGTTGTCCATGGCTTTCCCTCCAGCCATTTCAGCCAGTAGCGTTCCTCGGCAGTATCCGCCCAGACCAGCCCGAAATCACCGCAGATGATGACATAATCCTCCCTTGTCAGCGATTTGCCGATGGGGAATTTGTCCGTGCTGAATTTGGAAATGCTGTGATGTCCGTGAATGTCGCCCGTGAGATAGATCATATGTAATCCCCCTAAAAAATATTTTCTATATTATACACCGCTTTTTCTGCGGTGTCAAGGGGAATTTGCTGAAAAACGGAAGCCGCCCGAAGCGGCTCCCGTCATGCATTTTTATTCCTCCGCCGTGCACGGAAATCCGAGAACGCCGATCAGATACTCCGCATCCTGCATCTCCTGCGTGGTGAGCAGATGCCAGTTTTTGCCGGTAAGCTCCACATCCAGTGTATCCGCCAAAAGGGAAGCATCCGCAAGCACCATATAGTTTGCCGCCCTGTCCGCAATGACCCTGCCCGTTCCGCTGACCTCCAGCATATAGGCACAGCAGCCGTGCACAGGGTCAAGCCGCAGCTCACCGCTGCCAAGCACCAGCTCACCGCCGATGCTGCATGTGTTCAGCAAGCCCAGATCCGTCAGCTGTAAACCCTCCGTGTCCCCATGCAGATCCAGCCGGCAGCCCAGCAGCTGGGATTTGCCGCTGAACAGCACATCCTGCCCCGTGCCGTGCAGTGTCAGGCTGATGCTGCAATTCCGGAACACGGGATAGAGGAACTCCGTGCCCCTGCAAAAGCAGGCAGCCCCCGTCAGCAGTCCGCTGAATGTGCAGTTTGTGAAATTTGAACCGCCCGAGAATGCCGGACCGCTGCCGACCATATTCACGAAATGCAGTCCGGTGATGTCATTTTCACCGCATGCAATCGAATACGCCCCGAGGTGCAGATTCCGGATCGTCCAGCCGTTTCCGGTGATGTTGGAATACATATTGAAATCCTTCCACAGCCCATACCCCGTGTCGTTCAGATCCATCACCTTATCCTCCGCATTCGGATCAAGCGTGATCCAGCGGTTCGGGATATGGCAGAGCGACATGAGATCCGTCCAGTTGTTCACAATGAACGGATCCGCCTTGGTACCCCGTCCAGTATACGCCATTCCGATTCCTCCTTATATATAATAGAAAGCATCCGCTTTCAGAAAAAGCCCCCGTCTTTCCAAAAGTTGCACGTTTGAGTGCAACTTCTGCAAAATTTGCTGAAATCCCCCCACTCCTCCGTCCCTCAAAAATTCCATCCGCCCAAATAGCTTCCGCCCCATCCTTTGTTCACAAAAAGTTACAAATTTGTTGTAAAAGTAACGGCAAAATAGAAGTTTGTCATATTTCGTTGTACATTTTGCCGAAAACACCCCCTCCGAAATCGTTTTAAAACGCTAAAATGTAAAAAGTTGTTCATAATTTATTTTTTTTTAGGAAAAGTATTGACAAAACTTTGGACATATGCTATACTTAGTACATAAGGAACACACCGGAACGGTAAACGCAGGTGTGAGCCGAAAAGGGGAATCGGGGTCAACCGATTCAAACAAATTATTTTACATTTTTAAGGAGGTTTTCACTATGAAAACAAGAAAGATGAAGGGCTTCACACTCGTTGAGCTGATCGTTGTAATCGCTATCATCGGCGTACTGGCTGCTATCCTGGTACCGTCCATGCTCGGCTACGTTAAGAAGTCCAAGGTGTCCGCTATGAACTCCAACGCTAAGTCCCTGTACGATGCAGTTGCTACTTCTCTGGTAGAGCTGGACTCTGAGGGCACATCTGTTGGTTCCACTAACTACAGTTATAAAACTAATACTGGCGACGCTGCTAAGATTAATGCTAAGATCGTTAACTACTTCGAGAGCGTAACAGAGCTGGATGCTGCTGAGTATCAGGTTAAGGATATGTCCTGCGAGGGTGCATACGTTAAGGACGGTGCTTATGCAGGTGGTTATCCGACAGGTTCCACAACTGACAACTACAGCTCCTTCACTCTGGCACAGGCTTGCTCCTAATCAGTAAGAGCTGAATCACTGAACAATTAAGATTCGACATACTGAACCTCCTCCCGCTTGGGAGGGGGTTCAATTCTATCTAAAAGGAATTGTTATGGAAAAACTAAAAAAAATTTGCCTTTCCCGCAGGGCAGGGCGTGCGGAGTGGGTCGTTCTCTTTTTGTACATTCTCGGCACGGCGGTGATCTCCTGCTTTCACGAGCCTTGGTTCGATGAAGCACAGGCTTGGATGATCGCAAGATCCGCCACGCTGCGTGAGATCCTCTTCGAGATCCCCCACTATGAGGGACACCCCCAGCTCTGGCATCTCGTGCTCCTGCCCTTTGCCAAGCTCGGTGCCCCCTATGAATTCACCCTTACCGCCATCAACATCAGCTTCTGCACCATTGCAGTTGCTCTTCTGCTCTGGCGTTCGCCGTTCCCGAAAATCGTGCGGTGCCTGCTGCCGTTTACTTATTTCTTCTTTTACCAATATGGTGTGATCAGCCGCCCCTACTGCATCATGCTTGTGGGCATGATGCTTGTGTGCATGACCTACTCCGGCAGAAATACCCATCCTTGGCGGTATATTCTCTCCCTCACCCTGTTTGCCCTGACCGGTGCCTATATGCTGGTGATTGCCGGCGGTCTGTGCATCATCTGGTGTGTGGAAATTTTCACAGAATACCGCCGATCCGGAACGTGGAGCAGAGTGCTCCGTGACAGCCGTGCCCATGCACTTCTCTTCATTCTGGTGATCGCTCTGTTCGTGCTGGTTTCCATCATTCCGGCGGAGGATTGTTACTATAATGGCGGTTCGTATTCTGTTCCCAAAAGATTTCTGCGTCTTTTTGAGGCAGTCATGGTGCCTGTGGATAGTTTGTTTGGAAGCTACATGAATTACGACACAGGCATGTACACCATTGGCGGCACGATCGCAGAGTACCTGCTGGGTGCATTGGTCTGGTTCGTGCTCCTTGCTTTTATGAAAACCAACAAATGCCTGCGGTTTCTTCTGCCCTATCTTCTCTTCTGTGTCTGCCATGCCCTCATTCAGCCCTCAGTGCATCATCTGGGCATCAGCACAGCATTCCTGATGTTCATTTTCTGGCTGATGTTTGAAAACGGGAAAACTCCCGAAATTCCGATGATTATGAAAAAAATCTGGCAGAGTATCGAAGCGGTTTCTATTCGCCGTCTGCTTGGTGCAATGGGAGTAGTGATCGCTGTACTGCCCATTGTATATTCCGGTATCAGCAGTGCCATGGACATCAGCAAGCCCTACGGTGCAAGAGAACTTGTGGAATATTTGAATGAAAATGGACTTGATGACCGGAAGATCATGATCTCCTGGAGATGGTTTACTCCCGAAAAAGACACAGAACTGTCGCTCGAATCCATTTATCTGGAGGACGTGATTCCACAGGAACATCCTGAACCCAACGAATTCTACACCGACATAATCGGTAATGCAGCGACCATGCTTCCGTATTATGACAGGAATATTTTCATGAACTTCAATGCAGATGATCCCGATACGCTCTATATGCGATGGAAGGAAACAGAGGACTATCAGGCAGTCTACGACCTCTGGCACGATCAGGGTCTGCCGGAGGTACTGGTCGGTTATCTGCCCATTGACGAGATTTTCAGCGAGGAAGAGCTGGAGGGTGTGAAGTATTACTGGGTAGCGGAATTTGAATTCGGCAATATTTTCAAGCTCTACCAGCAGGAGATCAAACCCAAGCTCTACATCCGTGAGGACGTGCTGGAAGAATATCCGCAAATTGAAATTATGACCTATTAATGCAATGAAGCACTGTACATTCGTACAGTGCTTCATTGCATCATATTCCGACCTCTCTTTCTCTTTATTTTTGGGCATTTTTCTGAAAGTCAGCCGCATTTCTTGCAATCATGGGGGCTTTGTGGTATAATGGAACAGTATCCAACCGTGCAAACACAATGGAGGATTTTATGAATACAGAACAGACACTCTGGTATACCAGGGCAGCACAGGATTTCGACCATGCACTTCCCGTCGGAAACGGCAGGATCGGCGGTATGGTATTCGGCGGTGCCCAGAAGGAAACCATTAAGCTCAATGAGGACTCCATCTATTCCGGCGGTATGCGTGACCGCATCAATCCGAGAGCCTATGAGGGCTTCACCGAGATCCGCCAGCTCCTGCTTGAAGAGAAGATCACAGAAGCCGAAGAGCTTGCATTCCAGAAAATGCAGGGCGTGACCCCGAATTCCCGTCACTATATGCCCCTCGGTGAGCTGACCATGCATTTCGGCTTCACCGGAAAGGCAAGAAATTATGTCCGCAGCCTCGACCTGAGCCGTGCCGTGGCATCCGTCCGGTTTACGGATGATGCCGGTGTGCAGTTTTGCCGTGAGGTCTATGTGTCCCATCCTGCACAGCTCATGGTCATCCACCTGACCTGTGACCAGCCGGCAAAGCTCGAATTTTCCGCCTCCATTGACGGCAGAGATGATTATTACGATGATAACCGCCCCGTGGAGGAAACCACCATCCTCTATACCGGCGGCACCGGCAGCCGTGACGGTATTTTCTTTGCCGCAGGCATGACCGTCCTCGTCAAGGGCGGTACAGCCGAAACCATCGGCAGTGCCATTCAGGTGAAAGCCGCTGACGAAGCCCTCCTGCTCCTCTCCGCAGAAACCAGCTTCTATCAGGGCGATGCCTACCGTGAAAAGGCTCTCGAACGCCTGCACGCAGTCACGGACGGTGTGCAGGATGTGTCCGCACTCGCACAGCAGCTGGAAAGTGACCATATTGAGGACTATACAGCACTCTATGATCGAGTAAAATTCACGCTTGAGGATAACAGCGACGGCGAAGCGGACAAACTCCCCACGGATGAACGCCTTGCCCGTCTGCGTGGCAGCGGCGAGGACAGCAAGGAGTGCAGCGGTCATATCCATGACAGCAAGCTGGCAGTGCTCTATTATCATTACGGCAGATATCTGATGATCTCCGGCAGCCGTCCGGATTCCCAGCCCATGAATTTACAGGGCATCTGGAATCAGGACATGTGGCCGGCTTGGGGCTGCCGCTTCACCATCAATATCAACACCCAGATGAACTATTGGGGTGCGGAAAGCGGCAATCTCTCTGAATGCCACCTGCCCCTCTTTGACCTGATCGAACGCATGCGGCCGCACGGCAGAAAGACCGCACAGGAGATGTACCATGCAAAGGGCTTCTGCTGCCACCATAACACCGACATCTGGGGCGACTGTGCACCGCAGGATCTCTGGATGCCCGCCACCATCTGGCCGATGGGTGCGGCATGGCTCTGCCTGCATATTTTCGAGCATTACCGCTTCACACAGGACAGGGCGTTCCTGAGAGAGCATTTCGATGCACTCTGCGAAGCAGCGGAATTCTTCACGGATTACCTCTTTGAAAACAAGCATGGTCAGCTCGTGACAGGTCCCTCCACTTCTCCGGAGAACACCTACCTGACACAAAGCGGCACCAAGGGCAGCCTGTGTATCGGGCCGTCCATGGATACCCAGATCATCACCGTGCTGTTTCAGGATGTGATCGCAGCCTCTGAGATCCTCGGTGAGCGTCAGGAGCTTGCGGAAACGCTGGCTGGCATGCTGCAAAAGCTGCCGCCCATCACGATCGGCAAATATGGTCAGATCATGGAATGGGCGGAGGATTACGACGAAGTGGAGATCGGGCACCGCCATATCTCCCAGCTCTTCGCACTCCATCCGGCTGACCTGATCTCCCCCCAGAAAACCCCGAAGCTGGCAGATGCCGCAAGAGCGACCATGATCCGCCGGCTCATCCACGGCGGCGGTCATACCGGCTGGAGCCGTGCATGGATCATGAATATGTGGGCAAGGCTGCATGATGCGGAGATGGTCTATGAGAATCTCCAGAAGCTGCTTGCTTATTCCACCAATCCCAACCTGCTCGATTCCCATCCGCCCTTCCAGATCGACGGCAATTTTGGCGGTGCGGCAGGTATTGCCGAGGCTCTTCTCCAGAGTCACAGCGGAGAGCTGCATCTCCTGCCGGCACTGCCCGAGGAATGGGCAAACGGCAGCATTTCCGGTCTGCGTGCAAGGGGAGGATTCGAGGTGGATCTCGAATGGAAGAACGGCAAACTCATTTTTGCCGAGATCCGTTCTCTCAGCGGCAGTCCCTGCGTACTCCGGACGGAGGGTGTCGTGAGCGTGCTGTGTGCGGACGAAACCCCCGTGAATGCACAGCTTCGTGATGGTACAGTTCATTTCGCAACCAAGGCAGGCGGTGTCTACCGGATCAAGGTATAGGAGCGTGAGCGATGAGAAGAAAAACAAAGAAGATACTGCTGGGCGTGACGACGACCCTGCTGGCGGCAGGCGGCGTGATCGCTGTCCTGAGCATGATGAATCCCTCCTCTCCGGTCAGACGTTCCTCCATTTCACTGGTGGAGGACAGTGACCCCGACGAAACCGGTGCAGAGCCGGAGGGAACCGACCCGAGAAAAATTGAAGCGGCAGCCACGGAGCCAAGCGGTCCGAGTTATCCGGTCGTGGAGCTGGAGGTGCCGGAGATCGAACGCATCGACACGGACATCATTCTCGAAGCGGAGGAGGCAGCCTATACCGGTCTGCTTTCCGTGGAAACCCTGCTGTCCGGCTTCAGCGGTGAGGGCTATCTTACGGGCTTCAACCTGAACCCCGGCGATGCGGTGGAAGCCACCTGTACAATTGATGCCGCACAGCATTATGACATTACCATCAGTGTCTATGCGGATACCGCCGTGACAAATGCACTGGCGGTCAACGGCGAACGCATCGGCACCTTTACCATTGACGAAAGCGGACATTTCGTGCGTGTGACCTTCTCCGGCGTGTATTTGCCCAAGGGGGATGTGACGCTTTCCATTCAGGAGATCGACGGTCAGTTTGCACTGGATTATTTCGAGATCTCCGACTATGACGAGATGTACCAGATGGAATACCGTGAATCCTACGAGCTTTCCGACCCGTCCGCTTCTCCGAATGCCCAGAAGCTGATGGACTATATGGGCATGCATTATGGTGCCAAGGTGCTGACCGGACAGTATGCCGCCGGCAGCAGCAATACCGAAGCGGATGTCATCTTCCAGCTCACCGGCAAGTACCCTGCCATCCGGTTCAGTGACCTTGCAGGCTATACGAAGAACAGCACCGCCCAGAAAACCGATGCCATTGCCGCAAGTCAGGCATGGTGGGAGAGGGGAGGCATTGTCGGTCTGATCTGGCATTGGGACGCTCCCATGGGTGTCAGCTCCGTCTATGCGGAGGAAACCGACTTCTCCCTCATGGACGCACTGACGGACGAGGATCTCGCCCTCCTGACACAGGAAGAGATCGATGAGCTGTACGACAATGACGAGATCACCGAGGAATGCTACACCATTCTGCGTGACATTGACACCGTTTCCGAGGAGCTGAAGGTGCTGGCGGAGCAGGATATTCCCGTGCTCTGGCGACCCCTGCACGAAGCCAGCGGCGATTGGTTCTGGTGGGGTGCGGATGGTGCCCCTGCCTACAGATGGCTCTGGAAGCTTCTGTACACACGCATGACGGAGTACCACGGACTGCACAATCTGATCTGGATCTGGAACGGGCAGAGTGCGGATTATCTGGTGAATGCAGAAATGTATGATATTGCATCGCTGGACATTTACCTCTCCGCTGATAAGACCTACAGCAGCCGTCACGAGCAGTACGTTCTGCTTTCGAGAATGACCAAGGGTGAAAAAATGCTGGCTCTGAGCGAAACCAGCAGTATTCCGGATATGAATGACATGTTCCGTGACCATTGCATCTGGAGCTTTTTCGGGCTTTGGTACGGCGAATACCTGATCGGTGAGGATGGTGCATTCTCCGAGAAATACACCTCCGCCGATGCAATGGTGAGCCTGTACAATTCCGAAGCGGCACTGACGCTGAAGGATACAGCCGCCTATTTCCTTGACGGCGAGGAGCCGGAGGAGATCGAAAAGGCAACCGTTGCCCCCACCCAGCCCACCGAGGCTGCACCGGAGAGCACGGAAGAAACGGACGAAACAGAAGCATAAAACAAAGAGCTGCCGCACTTTTCAAAAGTGCGGCAGTTTTTGCTGCGGCAAACAAAAAGAACGATGCGTCTGCACCGTTCTTTTTGGATTCTGCCCGTGTTATACGGGGAGGGATTCAACGATCTTGATAGTGAACTTGAGAATGTTCAGGGAGTCGGAAGAGGTCGGGTTTCCGTCACCGTCCACGTCCGCATTGGCAACGCCCTCTGCTGTCAGCTCATCGCCGCACAGGAGGTTCTTGTTCAGTGTCAGCACGTCAGCAATGCTCACCTTGCCGTCACAGTTCACATCACCATACATTACGCCATTCGGTGCTGTGGTGCTGGTCGGCTCTTCTTCATTGCCGCCCTGACTCGGTGTTGTTTCATTCGGCTCGGTTGTCACGGGTTCATCGGTCGGTTCTTCATCCGGCTGTGCGGTGCTGCCGTCCGGCTCGATACCGCCGATCAGAACGCCGTCCGTGTAGATGCAGATGTTGTCATTTCTGACCTCATTGCCGGTACCGAAGAATGCATCATCAGTGGTGTAGATCGTCAGCGGATCATAGCTCCAGTCATTGTCCGGTGTCCACATATCGCCGTAGTAGCAGCCCATGGTGAACTGGTACTTCTTTGCGGAATTTGCGAAGTTATAGCCGTCAAATGTGATCTCGAAATAGTAGGTATCCGCCAGCTTGTCATACTTGTAGGGACCGCTGATCACACCGTCTGCGGGAGCTGCCTCCACGCTTGCCTGATCGTACAGCTCACTGCCCTGCATGCCCATCGGGTTGGACATCTCGCTGCCGTTGTAGTAGTAGCGGATGGAGATGTTGTCGAGCTTCTTGGTGGAGGTGGTCTTGACCATCAGGGAAACCTTGGTCACGCCTGCACCGGTGTCCTGCTTGTCATCAATACCGCAGGCTTCAGCCCAGTAAGAATCTGCACCGCCCTGCTCATCATCGCCGTATTCCGGCTCCGGCGGGAAATCGGGAGTTACTTCCATGCTCTCGTCGCCGTAGTATGCATAGATACCGGCAGCCGCACCAACGAATGCAGCGTTATAGTCAATGGTTACCTCATTATAGATGTAGTCGGAGGTAATATCAATGTGGTTATCCTGTCCGTCGGGACCGCCGACCAGTGCACCATAGAGCACATAGCGATGCTCATCCGGATCCTCACACTTGGTCAGACCGGAAGCTGCACGGTGATGCGGGAACTTTGCAGCGTTGTCATCATAGCCGACAACATAAGCACGGTTCAGAGGGTTGTCACCGAGCAGGTAGTCCATCTGGCTCTTTGCCCAGTCACTGTACTCACTGGGTTTGCCGTTATTGTTGTACTTATCATAAACATAAGCGATCAGCTGCATTGCGGTGTTGTATCTTGCAGATCCCCACTGGTTGAGGAATGCATAGCCGCCGGCTGTTTCAAGTGCCTGCCACTTCGGGAAGCACTTTTCCACTTCATCCCAGAAATCATCATAGACATACTGGTTCTTGCCCTGTGCGGTTCTTACCATATCCACGAGTCCCAGCTCCGGATACTGCTGATTGATGACACCCCACATGGTATTGGCACCGCTCCAGACATCGTTCCAGCAGAAGCACCAGCCGGAGGGAGCATAGTAATCCACATACGGTGCAGCCAGCTCCAGATAGGATTTGTCCTCAGTACAGAGGAACAGCCAAGCTGCCGCCCAGCAGTAGTCATCCTCCCACTTTTCGGAACGGTAGTAGCCCTTCGGACCATCCGCATTGTCACTCAGCTCCAGCGGATTGTCATTGGCAAACTTCCAGAGAGCTTTCGCATAATCGAGGGACTTTTCTGCATACTCCGGATCAGTATCCTTGAAGTTCAGGTAGTTGATCGCAAGGGAAGCAGCCGCAGAAACCACATAGTCGGTCTGGGGCTTCTCCGCTGTCAGGAAGAAAGCAGGTCTTGCCATTTCGTCCACTTCCGGAGAATTCCAGTAAGCATGGTCGATGTCACCGTCGCCGACCTGATAGCAGTGTGCAATGACTGTACCGCTGTCATCACGGAAAGTGCACTTCATCAGATAGTCATTGAAATAACGCAGGATGGTTTCAATATGGTCATCCTGACCGGTCTTGACATAGGAATCACGGAATTCATAGTAACCCCAGCCGAGAGCCGCAGCGGAGTAGTTTTCGGGCATACCGAATTCTACATGGTCGCCGGCATCGTGCATACCGCCGGCTACGTCGATATAGCCGTCACCGTCGGGGTCGAGCACATCGGCATATTTGTCCATAAAGCTCTGGGAAAGGTTGGTTCCCACACCGTCCGTGATCGGCTGCATGGGTACCATTGCGTCATAGGTGTGGCAGTCCCCTCTCCAGGTGTAGCGAGAATTCTCGTCCACCTCTGTGCCGCACATATTGGCATCGTAGAAATACATGGAATACTGGAGCAGTCTGGCGTAATCATAGCCGGTTTCTGCTGCCTCAGCCTTCAGTTCTGCTGCCGGAGCTGCCCCGATCTGTGCAGGTACCATGATCGCAGAAAAAGTACCCATCAGTGCAGTTGCGGTCAGCAACGCAATACCGCAGTTGGCTGTCTTGCGGATGCGTTCGATCATTGATCGCTTCATAACATGTTCCTCCTCTATATTCGTTGCAAGCGTGTTCTGTACTTCACAGAATCTTCACGAAATGCTTACAGAATAATTATAAATCATTTTTGCAGGAATGTCAATGACTTTTGGTAAAATTGATGCAGAATATTTCGGAAATTTGCTTAATGGAGCAGGGGAGTTACTTTACTGCTTCGGTGTGGATTGGTATTAGCGAAGTAAGAAAAATTTCCTCCTCCCGTCAGGGAGGAGGAACTGTATTTCTGTGATCTCTTCGTGTCTGTTATTTCAACACGATTTTGTCGCTGCTGTCGATCGTCAGAAGTCCTCTTGCTTCAGCAAAGGCAATGCCTGCGTTGACAGCGGCTTCGATCACGCCGCCGCTTCTGGTATAACCGAACAGCTTCGCCGTTTCACGGATAAGGTCTGCACGGCTGGTGCTGATCTGCGTCCGCAGAATGCACATGACAGCCGCTGCGATCTCCTCAGCACAGATGTCCTCCATGCTCCGCTTTTCCGTACCATCCGGAATGCGGAAAACCGCATATTCCGCAGGATTTTGGTCAGTACGCCAGAAGAACTGATTGTCATTTGTGACGGTGATCTGAATCTCCGCCTTTCTGACTGCCTCATCAAAAACATGTTCCGTCCGGCTGCCAAGGCGGTGTATATCCCATGCAGCGAGCACCTTTTTCAGCACGCTTCGTCTGCAAACGGGTGCTTCCTTCCGGACGATCTCCTCAATGCAGAGAATTGCTTTCGCCGTCTGGAATTCCTCGGGCTGACCCATTTGGGGCAGTGTGCAGGATTCATATTTCACAAAGCTGTCAGCAGGTGCCGGCTGTTCTTCCTTTTCAAATGCAAATGCATCATAGGTGCGTGGCTTATCCGCTGCATCCAGCTCCTGTGCGGCAGGGAGGCGTTCTGCTTCGAGTGCCTTTTCTGCGGCATCCTTGATGCGTGAGAGCAGGCGTTCCTTGTTGTCGAGCCATTCGAGGATGTGCACATGGTAGAGGTTCCAGCCGAGTCCCTCCAATACGGAGGGCTGGAGGATGGTTCTGTCCCTGACGGTGGAATTTTCCAGACCGCCGCTGCTGTCGCAGATCAGACCGAGCAGATAGCGTTCGGGGTTGTCGGGGTGGATGATGGCAGCATCGATCCGGAAGCCGGAACAGCCGATGCCGCATCTGACATCGAATCCAAGCCGGCGGATCTCCTGTGCAAGCTCCTCGGCAAAACCGTCCGTCTTTGCGGCGGTATTGCCTGCATTGACTGCAAGAGCCGTTCTGCCCTTTGCGGCAAATTCAAGGAAAGCACGCAGCTGTGCCACACCATCGGAGCTGGTACGGGAAAGGTCAATCTGCTCGGGACGGATGACGGAGAATACCATCATGCCCTTTCTTGCACGGGAAACGGCAACATTCAGTCTACGCCAGCCGCCGTCACGGTTCAGGGGTCCGAAGTTCATGGACACCTTGCCGTCCTTGTCGGGACCATAGCCCACGCTGAACAGGATCACATCACGTTCGTCACCCTGTACGTTTTCCAGATTCTTGATGAAGATCGGCTCATACATGGAATTTGCATAGACTTCCAGCTCCGGATCGTTGATGTACTCTTCCGCCAGAAGGTCGTCAATGAGATTCTGCTGCACGACGCTGAATGTCACCACGCCGATGCTCTCACGGCGGAGCTGTTCATCACGCAGACGGCGGACGATCTCTGCCACAACTGCCTTTGCTTCGGCGGGATTCTGCTTGGTTTTACCCTTGTCATAGAAGCCCTCGACATGCACCCACTTCACCTCGGACACCAGATCCGCCGGTGACGGGAAGGTCAGGAGCTGGTTTTCATAGAAACGTGCATTGCTGAAAGCGATCAGGCTTTCGTGGCGTGAACGGTAATGCCAGAGCAGATGCTTCTGCGGCATCGAAAGTGCAAGGCAGTCGTCCAGTACGCTTTCCAGATCCTCCTGATCGTAGTGCTCCTCGTCCGTCTGGTTGGAGGAGAAGAAGCTGGTCGGGGGGAGCTGACGGGGGTCGCCCACGACAATGACATTCTCACCTCTCGCAATGGCTCCTACCGCTTCGCTGGTGGGGAGCTGGGAGGCTTCGTCAAAGATCACAAGGTCAAATTTCGGGAAAGCCGGATCAATGTACTGTGCCACAGAGATCGGGCTCATGAGCATGCACGGGCACATCCGGCGAAGCAGGTTCGGGATGCTGTCAAAGAGCTTGCGGATGGGCAGCATTCTGCCGCCGCTGCGGATCGCCTTCTGGAGAATGGCGATCTCCGAGGATGCCGCACCGCCTGCTCCCTGCACCGGAATCTTGGAGGAGAGCCTTGCCGCCAGCTCCTGCACGGTGAGTGCTTCAAATTCCTTTGCCGTATTGCGGTATTTTTCGAGCTGTGCTTCAAACTGAGCCTCCTGAAAGGAGCTGAGTGCAGGATTTTTGCGGAATACATCTGCGATCACAGCACGGGACAGCTCACATTCGAGTGCCGGCAGGAGATCCTCCTCATGCAGTGAGCCGTTTTCAAAGGCATCCGCAAGCCTGCCAAGCCCCAGCTCGTGCAGTGCGTCGAGCGTATTTTGCAGCACGGTGCGTTCACGGAGCAGGGCGATCTCACGGCACCAGCCCTCAGCGGCTTCATGGAGCTTCGTCAGCCAGTCCGCATCCGCAAGGAGGGGGGCTGTATCGACGGCATATTCCGTTTCCAGCTGCTTCAGAAGAGCGTTCAGTTCCGCAGCTCCTGCACAGCTCTGTGCCGTCTGCTGACGGAATGCAGCATCCTCTCCCATCCGGCTGAATGCCGCACGGATGCCGGAGGACTGCGGCAGACCCTCCGCACGGTCATACAGGTGCAGGGAATTGCCGTACTGACCGGAAAGTGCCGCAAAATCGGTATTCACGCCGTTCCATCCGCTGCCGAATACGGAGGTCAGTCCTGCGTCCGCACTGCTCACGGACTGTTTGAGGGCGGCGTACTGCTCCAGCGTATCGCAGAGAGCAAGGTAGCTCTGCTCCGTCACGGACTGCGGATTTTTGGCGTGGAGCGTCATTTCTTTGAGGAGCTTGTTCTTGCCGAGGAGCTTGGGCAGGAACCACTTCTGTTCGTTGCGTTTCCAGTCCAGTCTTGCAGCGGATGCATCCACATTGAAAATGGAGCTTTCATACTCGGAAGCAAGCTTTTCATGGAGTGCGGCATAGGCGGTGCCGTCACGCAGGAGCTGTGAAAGCTGTGCATCCTTCTGTCTTGCACCGTCACGGAACACACCGCTGAGGTAATCGCCCGAACCGCCGGAATGCAGAAGCTCCGTCGCTGCGGCATAGTCCGCATGGCTCACAGCAGGATCAAGTCCCAGCTGACCGCAGAGCTGCTGCCAGCCCGTGCGTTCTGTTTCTGTCAGCCTTTTCAGGCGGTATGCACACTGCTCGAATGCATCACGGATCTCCATGGAGTATTCCTTTTTCCGGTAGAGCCGCAGTGCGGTATTCCGGAAGCCGCCGCATTCCCGACCGGCAGTCGCTGCTTTCTGCACGGCTTCACGGCATGCAGCATATTTGTCGGGACTGCATGCTGATGCAAAATCCGGCTCAAGGCCGATGGTGCCCTTGTATTTCACATTTGCATCATATTTCACAATGGCATCGTACATGGACATGCCGATGGGCTGGATGCCGTGGAGCTGTTCCATGAAGCCGCTCAGGGCTTCACGCTGCTCTTTCAGAGAAGCGGCGGTCTTGGCGTAAGCCTCGGGGGACTTGATATGTCCGACCTCCAGCGTTCTGGCAAGCTGATTGAGAACGGCTCTTTTCTGTGTCTTGTTGGAGTGCAGCTCCAGACAGAACGGTGCAAGCCCGATGCCTGCAAGACGCTTCTGCACGACGGAGAGAGCTGCCATTTTCTCTGCAACGAAAAGCACGGATTTTCCCTGATAGAGGGCGTTGGCGATCATATTGGTGATGGTCTGGGATTTGCCCGTACCCGGAGGGCCGTGCAGTACGAAGCTCTCACCCTTGGCGGCTGCATGGATCGCCGCAAGCTGGGAGGAATCGGCACTCGTGGGGATCGCCATGTCCGCCGGACTGACCTGACGGTCAAGCTCGGACGGGGAAATTTCAATGGAGTGCGGCTCCCATGTGAGCTTTCCGGCAATGAGGGATGCCACGACCTTGTTTTTGGCAAGCTCGTCACTTCTTGTGCGGATGTCGTTCCACATGATGAACTGGCTGAAAGAGAACTGTCCAAGGAACGCATATTCCATGATGTCCCAGCCCTTTTTTGCCATGACTGCCTTGCGGATGGTGTTGAACACGAGGGGCAGGTCGATGCCGCTTTCATCCATGGGCAGGGGGTCAAGTCCGCTGATGCGGATGCCGAAGAACTGGCGGAGCATTTCAAGCAAGGTGATATTCATCTGAATTTCCTCGCCCCTGATCCGCAGGAGGTAGGAACGCTTCTGCACGTTCCGGACAAGATCGACCGGAATGAGCACCAGCGGTGCAAAGCGTGGACGGCTGCTCTGGTCGGTTTCATACCATTTGAGGAAGCCGAGGGCAAGATAGAGCGTGTTCGCACCGTTTTCCTCGACGCTGACCTTTGCCTGACGGTGGAGCTTTTTGAGGATGCGTTCCAGCTCCGTTTCCTTCAGGAAGGTGCGGAGCCGCTTGTTCTGAAATTCCGCATCGGCAATGGCGGAAACGAGGTCACGCTCGTTTTCGATCTCATACATCTTGTTGGCGGACAGGACGAATGCCGCATCCTGCGGTGCCGGCAGGATGCCGAGATCCGTTCCCTTGGACATTTCATCCTCGATCTTTGCCATATCCGACACCATGAGCTGCACATTGGAGGCACTCGGGCGGAAATTCAGCAGGCTGTTGCGAAGGCTCAGATCCAGCAGTTTCCGTTCCCAGATGCCCTGTCGGGTCACGGTCTGTTCCTCCGCTTCTGCACCATGCAGCCGCAGGTCAAGGTCTTTCGGAGCACCGGTGATCTCGTTTTTCTTACGGCTGCCGAGATCCGCCCCTGCAAAGGTACCATCCTGCTTCCGCTGTACGGGCATCGGACGGATGCCGCTGCAGCGGCAGCGGAGAATATCAAGGACGAATTCAAAATTCTGCTCATCCTCCAGATTGCTGCCTGCGTGGCGTTCGGCACGGTCGAATTCACATTGTTTTCCTGCAACAAAATCCGTGCACTCCACAAGGCAGATGGAATCAATGCCGGGGGCGGCACGCTTTGTGACGGCGGCTGCATCATCGGTGACGCATTCGGGGAATGTTTCTTCCTCCAGCCAGAGTCCTGCAAAGGCGTGTCCCTTGACAAACAGGAGCAGCGGACGCAGATGCACTGCCTCCAGACAGGACGCATACAGGAGAGCAAGATCCATGCAGGTACCGCATTTCTGCTCCAGCACGGCATGGGGCAGACGCACACGCTGACCCACGCCCTCAAAGCTTGCAGGGGGCATGGTATAGACGATATTTTCTTCCTGTAATGCGGCAAAAATGGCAGCCGCCTGTTTTTTGACGATATTCGGGTTCTTGGTCTGGTAGCCGGTGAAGGAAGGATCACCCGTCCACTTTTGCAGGAACTTTGCCGCCCTGCCGATCACCTCGGTGATGCGGGGGTGGTTGGGGGTGATGTAGGCGGCGGTCATCTCCGGCAGGTGCTGGGTGCCGAGCCACTGGTCGGGGGCAAGGAGGTCGAGCTGGATCTCCTGACGGTGGACGCATTCCTCTCCTGCAAGCACCTCCAGATGCAGGAGGGCAGCCACCTTTTCGGTCAGGGAGAAGAGATATTCGGGGGAAACTGCAAGCTTCACCGGAGCGATCTCCACCGGCGAATCCGGCAGGAGCTGTTCAAGGGAAGCGGTAAAAGGGCTTGCAAATTCCGGTTCTGCGGTGATCCTGACTGTCAGAGCATGCATCGGTTCTGCGGTGAGATTGCGAAGCGTCAGGCTTCTGAGAACGGGAACATAATTCTGCTGGAGAGCGAAGCTGACAAAGGGGGTCAGCTGCACCTGCACATGCAGTCGGTTTTCCATGGGAATCACTTCTTTCTTGAAGATTTTGGGGGACTTTACCCTATTATAACACAAAATGCCGCATTGTGCAAGATTCCGTTGAAAATTCCTCTTCCTGCCCCTTGACAAATGCAGCCCGATGTGATATGATAGAACATACACTGCACCGGCAGATCGTTTTGGTGTAAAAAACAACGTAATTTCGGGATTTCAGAAAAATCCAAAAAATATCTAAAAAATCTGAAATTCCCTCTTGATTTTTTGGTGAAAATATAGTATAATAGAATTAAATCACATAGCCCCTGCGGCGGATAGGAGTCGAAAATGGAAGAGATGAACATCAATCCGGAGATTTTTACATTAACGGATGAAGAAGGCAATGAACACGAGTTCGAGCTGATGGATGTGATGGAAGTGGATGGCACTACCTACTATGCACTGGTTCCGTACTCTGAGGATCCCGAGGCTGCACTGGAGGAGGACACTGAGCTTGTCATTCTCAAGGGCGGCGAGGATGAAGATGGTGTGGATTACCTGACCACCATCGACAATGACGAGGAATATGACCGCATTGGTCAGATCTTCCTTGACCGCATCTCCGAAATGCTGGAGGGCGATTTTGAGGATGAAATTCCGGAAGAGGAATAAATCCCCATTTTATGTTAAATATTCTGCCTTGTTCGAGTAATTATAGTTTTTATAATCCAACACTTATACTAAGGGAATTTAGCTCTGTATGTGAAGTGCAGACCTCCCGACCACAGCAAAGGGTGCTTTTTGCATACCTCCTGTGATCATCGGACGAAGGGAGCGTGCAGCATGCAGGCGGATACCCACCTTGCGGATACGCTTGGTTTTATTTCGCTATATGACGGCAAGGCGGTTTATTTTAAAAAATCATCCCCTCGGCTTTTGAAGCCGAGGGGTTTTGTTCTGTCCGAAGCAATAACAGGAGCTGCCGCACTTTTCAAAAGTGCGGCAGCTTTGTTTGATCATGTACGATTTGCCAGTGCAGAAAGCGGATTTGCGGAGGATGCTACCGGTGCCATCAGGATCTTGCCCACGCCACGGTATACATTCACCAGACCTTCGCCGGAAGCCGCAGAGCCGAGCAGTGTCTTGCCGCTGCGTTCCACTGTGAATTTCAGGGAATTGCTCCATGCGATCGCCATATTGCCGTCGATCTTCACTTCATCATTCGGATCCGTCAGCTCCATCACGATCAGCTCGTCCTTCGGAACGGGGCTTTCCAGTACCACAATACCATTGCCGGTCAGGCAGGTACTGAACAGACCCTCGCCGCCCAGAGCCGCAGAGGAGAGGCTGCTTCTTGCAATGACCTTTGTGTCCACGGTGTCATCACATGCGTAGAACAGACCATCTTCAATGACCAGTCCGCCCCATGCTGCCACATCCTCAAACAGAACATATCTGTAAGTCGGTTCGAGTACCACCGTACCCACACCACGGTATCTCGGCTTGACTGCGGTTTCACCCGTTACCTTTGAGCCAATGAGCTTCTTTGCAAAATCGCCTGCACCCTTGATGTTGGTGACTGCCTCGATCTTGCCGGAGGTCCACTGCATTGCACCTGCCTGTACGATGATGCCGCCGCCCTCCAGATTGCATACGACCTGTCTTTTGCGGACACCCATCTGTGCAGCATAGAATTCACTTGCAGCAGAGTAGTGGTTCACCGATACATCCTTGGTGTACTCCAGCAGACTGAAGCAGCCCTTCTGATCCACGATCTTACGGCAATCGGTTTCCTGCATAATGTTTGTCTTTACCATAGAAATGACCTTCTTTCCTCAGAGCTTCACGCTCAGAATATACGGATTATTCGGCAGTTTTCTGTGCCTTTGCCTTTTCCTGACATTCTGCAAAGAGCTTCTTTGCCTCTTCATCATTCGTCAGGTCAGCAAATACACGCAGATAGAAGCATGCGTTCTCCCATTCTTCCTTTTGCATTGCCTGCTCACCCAGAGCCGCTGCAACGCTCAGCACGTTCTGGTTCGGGCCGTTCGGGATCTCCAGTGCAGCGAATGCCTGCAATACTTCTTCACGCTTCGGCGGCTGGATCTTCTTGCCCATCATCTGGGAAACATGACCCAGCTCCAGACGGATCTCCGGTGTGTGGGAATAGATCAGGCTCTCAAAGTAGAAGCAGACAGCCTTTTCATATTCCTGTACATCCACGCAGTAATAGCCCAGATTTGCATAGCATCTTGCAATTGCATGCGGAGAAGCGGCAACCTCCAGTGTTTCACGGATGACTGCCAGCAGTTTGTCATGCTCACGCATCAGCTTGTAGATCTCAGCCAGCTCAAAACGGGGATCGGGGCATACCGGATTGAAGCGGATCGCCTCTTCCAGTACCGGAATCGCCTCGGACGGACGGCGAAGCTCTACCAGATTGAAGGCATGTGCCATCAGGAACTTGACAAAATCAAACGGTGCCTTATCCAACCGCTTGGTCGGATGGTACATCATATAATAGAGATTGGATTCCAGCAGATTGCGGAAGCTGAACATTCTCGCATCCGTTGTTTCCACGAATTCTGTGCGGATCTTGTCATAGAGCTGACCGGTCAGAACCGCTGCCTTGTCATACTGACGGTTCTGCATCAGAGTGACTGCCTCTGCATAAACCGCATCCAGACGGCGTTCACCGATATAGATCTTCTGCTTCATGAAATCCATGTGTTCCTTGGGCATCAGGGTGAGTGCATATTCTGCGATTGCAGTTGCGATCTCTTCGCCGTTTTCCTGCTTGCTGTACTCCGTTGCCTTTGCTTCCAGAAACACCAGATCCTTTACCAGATCACCGGTCATCTGTGCTTTCAGTGCTTCGAGAATTGCGTTCTTGTCGTTCATTGGTTTACTCCTTTATTTGGTATGCGAAGAATCCCGTACCAGCGGCACGGGATTCTTTCAAAATGATCAGAAACCTCTCTTCGCCAGATCCTTCTTGAATTTTGCATCAATCTTTTCCTGACGCTTCTGACGCTTCAGCTCTTCCTTGGTCAGCGGACGTGCCGGTTCCTCAGCCTTCGGAGCCTCTGTTTTCTTCGGAGCAGCAGGCTTTCCAGCCTTCGGCTTGTATTCCTTGAATTCCAGCGAAACGTCATCTGCCTGATTCTTCTTCTTGAACTTGGAGGTGTCCTCGCCCATCATGGAGAGGAGATCCTCAATGCTGTCCGTGACATTCACCTTTGCATCCTGCTGGTCAAAGATGTTGCCCTGCGGAGCAGCGGACTTGGAAACTGCCGAACGTACAAAATCCGGCATGTCGTTCTTCTGCTCGATCTTGGAAACACGAACGCCCTGCGACTTCTTGGGCTTTGCATATGCCATCGGCTCCACTGCCGGACGCTCTGTATCTGCCGGAAGTGAAAGCTTCTCCTGTACTGCATTGTCCGCCGTCATCGGGGAGAGCAGCGGCTTCTTCTTCTGCGGTGCCGGAGCAGGAGCTTCCTGCTGTACGGGCTGAACCGGTGCTGCCTGCACTACGGGCTGAACCGGAGCCTGCGGAACCGGCTGAACCGGTGCAGTCTGCTGCGGATAGGGCTGTACGGGCGGTGCATAAACGGGCTGACCCTGTGCATCGTAGCCCATGAACTGCGGCATTACCTGCTGTACATAAGTATAAACGGGCTGACCCTGTGCATCATAACCCATGAACTGCGGCACCATACCCTGCATGTTCTGCATCTGCGGCATAGCCTGCATGGGCTGCTGCATGAAGGGCTGCTGTACATTCATATTCTGCATGGGCTGCGGTGCAGGCATCTCCGGAGCAGCAGGAGCTGCGGTCTGTACCGGCTCGGGAGCAGTGAATGCAGGAACCTGCGGAACCTCGGGAATTGCTTCCTCAACAGGCTCGGGAGCAGTGAATGCAGGAACCTCCGGAACCTCGGGAATTGCTTCTTCCACAGGCTCGGGAGCAGTGAATGCAGGAACCTCCGGAACCTCGGGAATTGCTTCCTCAACAGGCTCGGGAGCAGTGAATGCAGGAACCTCCGGAACCTCGGGAATTGCTTCCACAACAGGCTCGGGAGCAGTGAATACAGGAACCTCCGGAACTTCGGGAATTGCCTCTTCCACAGGCTCGGGAGCAGTGAATGCAGGAACCTCGGGAATTGCTTCTTCCACAGGCTCGGGAGCAGTGAATGCAGGAACCTCCACAACTGTCGGAATCACATCTTCAACAGGCTGGCTGAACGCAGGGAACTCGGGCATTGCCGGAGCTGCTTCACCCATCTGTGCAACAGCATTTGCAAACTCCTCTACGGGGGAGGTCATTGTTGTGAACGCAGGCATTGCCGGCTGAACAGGAGCCGCCGGTTCAACGGCATCCTCACCAAACATGCGGTCTGCAAGCTCGCCGATCTCCATCAGGGAGTCAACCAGCGGAGCAGATTCTGCCTGCGGAGCTGCCGGAGCAGGAGCCGGAGTATCGGAAATGCCGAACCGAGCCATAATGTCGTCCATTTCCTCGACCTGCGGAGCTGCCGGAGCAGGAGCCGGAGTATCGGAAATACCGAACTGAGCCATAATGTCGTCCATTTCCTCCACCTGCGGAGCTGCCGGAGCCGGAGTATCGGAAATGCCGAACTGAGCCATAATGTCGTCCATTTCCTCCACCTGCGGAGCTGCCGGAGCAGGAGCCGGAGTATCGGAAATACCGAACTGAGCCATAATGTCGTCCATTTCCTCCACCTGCGGAGCTGCCGGA
>JAFTQJ010000048.1 GCA_017462785.1 Oscillospiraceae bacterium
GGATTTTTTGGAGCTGGTGACCCGGATCGAACGGGCAACCTGCGGTTTACGATACCGCTGCACTACCATTGTGCTACACCAGCATTTGATATTCAGTTTTATTTTTGCAAGGCTTGTCGTGTCCGTTGTGATGTCGCTTTAACGACAACCCAAGACCCGTTCATTACGAATGAACTGCTCTACCGACTGAGCCACACAAGCATTGATATTCAGTTTTGATTTTGCAAGGCTTAGCAGTCCGTTGTGATGTCGCTTTACTGACAACCCACGACCCGTTCATTACGAATGAACTGCTCTACCGACTGAGCCACACAAGCACCTATGCAATTGTATTCCGGACAATCCGGCGAGGATCGACCTAACAGAATCATTATACCATACCTCGCCGGAATTGTCAAGCGTTTTTCTGCAAATTTTCAGCAGCCGTTACTCTCCGCATTCTGCCGGCGTTTCTTTTTCCGCACCTGCTCATAGATGAAAATGCCCGCAAATGACCCGAAAAATAGAATGCCGCTGAAATTCCACGAAAGTTTCTCCCACTTGTCATCCGCCGTAATCACTTCATTTTCGCCCGTTTTTCGGTCGGTTCGCAGAAGTGAACCGTCCACATACTGATAATCATGATCCGCCGTTTCGATCAGAATACTCTGCTTCCGGCAGGCATTCTCCCAGAACTGTTCGCTTTCCGCCGTGTCCGGCATCTCATAAACAGCGGCATCATCCTTGCCCGAAACGACGATATAATCAAATCTCACACTGCTTTTCCGGCAGACGATCAGTGCATCACCATCCCAGAAAAGCTGCTGTACAGCATGATTCGGATCAAAGTCGATTCCATAGATGAATTCCAGATCACTGTCGTACACATTGATGTTGTGATCCCCGAAACTCACCGCAATTTCCCCATGCTCCGATACTGCATAGGAATTGATCGTCCCCTTGGATTCCCGTGAGAGAAACCGCACATTTTCGCCCTTTGGTACTGCACCATCCGGTATGGCGGCAAATAACAGCATCCCAGCCAGCAGGGGAACGACCAGATTTTTCACCATTCCATCATCTCCTTACTCCTCAAACGAAAACAGCTCCTCCACTGTCACCCCGAACACCTTTGCAATGTCCATGGCAAGCTTCAGGGAGGGATTGTACTGCCCCTTTTCCAGCCGGATGATCGTTTCACGCCGCACCCCGACCAGCTCCGCAAGATCGCCCTGCTTCATGCCCGTTTTGGCACGGTATTCCTTCAGTTTTGTGATCAGCTCCGGCATGTCATTCCTCCTCATCCTCATCGGAAATGCTGTACTTCCGTTCGATCAGCAGGAAGAAACCGCTTCGCATTGCCAGAAATAATCCCAGAAGCATGAAAAATGCACTGCCGATGTTGGAGGCATCCAGCTCCACCATGATGCTGAAATCCAGAATACTTAATACGGACACACCAACAAGTCCCAGTATCACCAGTACTGCACAGGTGTATCCCTCCGCCTTGTTCATGCTTTCCTTTGCCAGTTCGTCCTCCTTGATCGGATGTGAGCCAAATTTCGGCGAGAGCCATCGGAACATTGCAATGACCATGAAAAGACAGAGTACAGCACTGATCACCAGCGGAATGTTCTGCCCCCGAATGCCCATGAAATCCATCACCAGATTAGAACCGTGGGAAAGCATCAGCATAAAATAGAAAAAAATGCTGCCTTATGTTCCTGATACAATGTCCGTGCCTTTTTCGTCTTTTCCATTCTCATTACCTCCGTTTGTGTGATGTTTTTGTCACCTGATGTGATAATTATATCACACTTGAAACGCAAAGTCAACAGGGAAGTGACAAATTTATCACTTTCAGCAGGATGCACAATGGAACAGCTTAAAATTGATAAAAAAAGCCGAACATCGCTTGAAGGACGTTCGGCTTTTTGAGGGAGAATACCGCCGCAAAGCGGTACAAAAAGGAAGGCGGAAATTTACGCAATCGGAAGCGTGTCAATGACCTTGATGGTGTACTTGAGGAGGTTCAGAGCATCGGCGGAGCTGGGCGTGCCGTCACGATCCACGTCGGCATTCTTCTGTGCCTGCTCGCTGAGGGGGTCGCCAGCCATAAGGTTCTTATTCAGTGTCAGTACATCAGCAATGCTCACCTTGCCGTCACAGTTGACATCACCATAGACAACGGAAGAATCGGAAGGCTCCGTGGGCTCGGTGGTTTCGGAGGGTTCGGTAGTTTCGGTAGTTTCGGTGGAGTCAGCGGAACCGGACTCATACTCATAAACCACCTCGACCTTGGTGTATTCAGCGGTGATCACGTCCTCCAGCTCCTGCTCCATCTTTTCGGAGGAAGCCCACCACTGCTGCAGCTCGACCTTGCCGTCTGCGATGTACGCTTCTACGAGAATATCATCATTGGACAGTGTGCCGTCAAATTCTACGGATGTTGTGGAACCGCTGCCCAGCTTCAGGGAGTAGCCTTTGGATGTCCAGAAGCCCGTGCCATCCGGTGTTTCTGCGTTCATGCAGACTGCACAGCCGGCACTGCCCCAGGAAGAGCCTGCACTGGAAGTAACATTTGCTGTGATGTCGATTCTCACCAGATGCTCCGGATCGGTGATCGGGATCTCAACAAAGCCGTTCTCGTTGATCATGGACATGGGATCGTCAAAGGTTTCGGTTTTCTGTGTGATCTTGTCGGGATCGTACAGCTCCAGATCTGCAAAGTCGGACGCATCATCTGTAATCACTACCATTGCTGCGGAATATGCCGGCAGGGTCACATTCACCACATTGCCCTTCACATTCTCTACAATGTCGATCAGGCGGATTTCGGTGGAATCGCCGTATACTGCATAAACAGCGGCTGCCTCATAGGCTGCATCGGCATTTTCCAGCGTAATGACTGCATTTTCTGCGTTCTCCATGTCCTTGTTGGTGATCATGGCGGTCACTGTGCCCTGATCGCCGTCCTGAATTGCTGCATAGGCACTTGCCAGAGAAACGTCATCGGTCTTGGTCGGTACGAGCATATTGCCGAAGCTGCCGCCCTTGCCGTCATAGTTGGTGTACAGGTTGATGCCTGCGAACTGGTAGGAATTGCCGCCCCAGATGGAAGCCATGTAAACGCCTGCATCCGCATAGCAGCCGAGTGCCTCTGCCTGTGCGATGGTACCGCTGAGGTTTTCACCGCCGAAATTGTACTCGGTGATCGCAAGCTTTGTGCCGGGATAGTACTTGTCAATGGAAGCCTGTACTGTCGGGAGGATCGGGAGGTTTTCCTTGCCCCATTCGCCGATCCAGCTGTTCTCGATGTAGCCTTCCTCATAGAGGGAACGCACGGACTGCATTCTTGCCTTTGCACATTCCACATGGGTGCTGTCGGGGCAGTTGGAAACACGGCAGTCGCCCTTTGCTTCTGTATAGTAATGGATATCCAGTACGTCCAGCAGACGAACACCTGCTTCATCGGATGCCTGCTTCATCTGGTCGAGGTAGCAGTCGAGGTACCAGTGATAATTGTTTTCAGCCTTGATGGTTTCCCATTCGTTGCTGCTGTCATCATCTGCGAGGGAATTGTATGCAGAATAGCCAAAAAGGGACGGACCGTAAACCTCTGCATTCGGGTCAAGCTTCTTGACAGCCGCTGCCATTTCCACGGACTTGTCACGCAGCTCTGCAATGGTCAGGCGTTCCGGATGGATACGGCTGTGGGTGTGGTGCCAGAGTGCCGGCTCATTGTCAAGGCTGTATGCCTGAATGCCGGTTGCTGTGGTGGAATCGCCCAGTGTATTGATGAGATAATTCACATATTCATCCATGTACACCTTACCGTCGGTCAGATCCGGTGTTTCATCAAATGCACTGCCCTTTGTGAGCACAACTTCATTCCATCTGCCGGAGGGTGCGGCTTCTGCTTCGGTGACAGTACCGTCCTTGTCCGCAGCAACATAACCGGCAAGCTGGAGTGTGGTCAGCTTGTAGGGAATGCCGTAGGCTTCAGCTTCTCTGGAGAGCACCTGTGCACAGTCCGCCGGTTCATCGGAATTGGAAAGGTTATTGTCGGAGCTGTACTTCCAGTCAGAACCCGCATTGGAAGCGTTGGTTTCCCAGTTGTAGGCAGTCATACGGTTGCCGCCCTGACGGACAGCGGTTGCAGTAACGGTGTTGTAGTTCTTCTGGTTGCCGTACTGGTTGATGCCATAGATATAGGGGCTGATCGCCTTGGTTTCAGCACCGAGGTCAATGTTGACGTTCATGTTGTAATCTCCGGCAGCATAGACATTCTGGAAAGGTGCGATCAGTGCGGCAGCCATTACCATCACTGCTGTGAGCATAGATCTGCATTTCTTCATGATAATTCCTCCTCATTATTACTGGTTTGTTCGGATGCTTTGGCATCCTTCCAAAGGGATGCCTGCGGAACGGGACCGGACGCTTGTGCTTTTTGATTCTGGAACGGTCCATGGGTATAGGTATCAACATACAGATCGTGGAATTTGATATAGTTCGTAATGGATTTGGCAAGCACCAGAAGGCAGGTCAGCACGGTATTGAAACCGTAACCATAGATGATGGACGGCGTATCGGTAATATCCGCCGATACACGCCATACAATGCCGAGGCGGTCGAGGTTGTCCATGACCTTGCGGACACGGGGAACGGGAAGATCCACCTGCCGTGCAATGAATTCGAGCGACTGCATTCTGTTGCGGTATCCGCTGCCAAGGTAATGGATCACAGTGATCGCATCCTTGTTGGCGAGCGTTTCAAAGAGATAGATCATATGATCCGTTGCTTCGGTGTAAGAATCCACGCCATTTTCAGGGATTTTCAGGAAGCAGAAATATTTCAGATCATCATTGAGCCTTGCAATCACAGCTTCATGATCCGTTTTCAGCTCTGCGTAGGTTTCCAGTTCAAGATTTTCAGGGTAACGGGGTGTTGTCAGCTTATAATCGTGATATGCGGAAATTGCCGCATAGAACAGCTGCATCACCACATCCGCACGGTCTTTCTGCGGTGTCTGCCGTACCCGGTCAGAGATCATCTGCTCTAAATCGGGGACATCCCGATCCTCCGCAAGTCCGAAGAGCACATCAATGGACACGCCGAGGATCCCTGCGATCATGGGCAGGAATTCGGTATCCGGCAGACTGCCGTTTTCCCATTTGGAAACTGCCTGCGGTGTGACATTGAGCTTAGCAGCGAGCTGTCCCTGTGTCATGCCGCAGCGTTTTCTGAATTTTGCAAGATTCTTGCTGAACTGTGAACCCATAGTTTCCCCCTCTCAGAAACAACTGTACATTGAATGAACAATAAGAAATTCCGGATTTCCTCATTGAAACCATTATACCACAATATACCGTTGTTTGCAAGCAATGTTATTTCTTTTAAAAACAACTGATTGTTGAGGCGTAAACGGATTATTGCAATAAATAGAGCTGCCGTATTCTGATACGGCAGCTGAGTCTGTTGAAAAACCACTCTTTTGAAGCCGAAGGCAAGGACAAAAGTTTTTGATCGACCTTTTTTCAAAAAGGTCGTGGGGTCAAGGGGCGAAGCCCCTTGTCGCTCACCGCAGTGAGCGAAATCTCCTAATGCCGTCGCTTTTTTCAGGGGTGAATCTTTCAAACAGTCCGGTGGAC
>JAFTQJ010000006.1 GCA_017462785.1 Oscillospiraceae bacterium
CTGGGGGAGGGGTTGGGGTGGGGGCAATCTTTGGGGTTCTAACCCCCAAAAAAGTCTTTTTTGACAAGCTGCCCCCTCTTTTTTATTCGCCTTTCCGGATCAGGCAGCAGAGCAGATAGAAAGCGACATTCACCACAACCACGGTCGCACCGGGGGTGAAGTCGAGGGCAATGGCGATGAAGAATCCGGCAATGAAACAGCCCACGGAAATACATACCGCACTGATGACCACGCCCCTGAAGCTCCGGCAGAGCTGCATGGCGGAGAGCGTGGGAACCACGATCAGGCTGGAGATCAGGAGCGTTCCCATGAGCATCATGCCCATGACAACGGTAATGGCGATCAGTCCGGCGATCACCATATTGTATACCGTCACCGGAATGCCGGTCGCCTTGGAGAAATTGCGGTCAAAGGTCACGGCAAAAATGCGGTGGTACAGGAATACAAACGCCGCAATGACAAGCAGTGCCGTCACCACGCAGAGGATCACGTCCGAGGTGTTCAGGGCAAGGATGCTGCCGAACATGTAGTGGCTCACGTCATTGGTCAGACCTGCCTTGGAGGATACCAGAATGCCGATGGACATGGCAGTGGTGGAAAAGAGGGCAATGGCATAATCACCCTTGATCTTCCCCGACTCGCTCAGCCAGAACAGCAGGAATGCGGCGATCAGTACGACCGGAATTGCCACATACAGCGGTGCAAGATTCATGACGGACGCAACGCAGAGCGTACCATAGCCAACGTGGGAAAGTCCGTCACCGATCATGGAGTAACGCCGCAGGACGAGCGTCACGCCCAGAAGTGCCGCACAGACGGCAACGGCGATGCCGCCGATGAGTGCCGGCAGCACAACATAATTCCACAGCTCCGGTGTCAGGAGCGTCAGAAGATTATCCATGGCGTTTCACCTCCCTCAGATGCTTATGGGGCAGCAGATCCTGTGCGATCCTCTTGGCAATGCCGGATTCACGGAACTCTGCAATACTCGCAAAATACTGGTCTTTTTCATCGAGATAGAGTACATGCTTCGCATCACGCAGACCCCGTTCCAGATCGTGGGAAACCATGATGACTGCAATGCCGTCCTGCTGGTTCAGCTCACGGATGAGATCATAGAAGCCGACCGAAACCTCGGGGTCGAGTCCCGTCACAGGTTCATCAAGAAGCAGGAGCTTCTGTGTGGCACACAATGCCCTTGCCAGCAGTACTCTCTGCTGCTGACCGCCGGACAATGTGCGGTAGCTGCGGTGCCGCAGGTCGCAGATGTCCAGACGGTGCATGTTCATCTCCGCCTCCGCTTTGTCCTCCTTGGTGTAGAACGGGAGCAGTCTGTGATGGGCAAGGCAGCCGGAACGCACGACCTCCTCCACGGTTGCAGGAAAATCACGCTGGATGATGCTCTGCTGCGGCAGGTAGCCGATCTCACTCCGGCGGAAATCCTCCGCACAGGTGATGCTGCCGCCGGTAAGCGGACAGAGCCGGAGCAGACAGCGGATGAGGGTGCTCTTGCCGGAGCCGTTCTTTCCGATCACGGAAAGATAGTCCCCGTGCTCCACCTGAAAGCTCAGGCGGTCGAGGACGGTATTGGAGCCGAACTGCACCGTCAGTTCTTCACATTTTAATAAGGGCTTCATGTCAGAGCCTCCTTGATCACTTCGTAGTTTTCACGCATCATGTCGAGCAGCGTTGTGCCGTTTTCGAAATTCTCCTGCGATACATTATGGCAGGGATGGAGCATTTCCGCCCTTGCACCGGTTACGGCACAGATGCGGTCTGCAATTTTTCTGGAGGAGAATTCCAGATAGAAAACCGTATCCAGACCGTGGTGCTCCGCCTCCTCGAACAGCTCCGCAAGTGCTCCGATGGTGGGTTCTGTTTCACTGCTGCATCCGGTAAAGGCGGCGGCGTAATGGAAGCCATATTCTGCCGCAAGATAGCGGAACGGGAACTTGTCCCCGATCATCAGCACGGGATCCTCACAGCTCTCTGCAAGCTCCCTGTAATCTGCATCAAGTGCGGACAGCTCCGCAATATAGGCATCCGCACGCTCCCGAAAAACCGCTGCATGTGCCGGATCCTCCGTGCAGAGGGCATCGCAGACCGCCTGCACCATGGCAATGGCATTCACCGGAGAATTCCAGATGTGCTCGTCAAAGTGTCCCTCGTGGCTTTCCTCGCCGTGGGGATACTCTTCCACATGCTCTTCGTGCCCTTCCTCCGCATGCTCTTCGTGCTCTTCCTCCGCATGCTCTTCGTGCCCTTCCTCCGCATGCTCTTCGTGCTCTTCTTCAGCGTGTTCTTCTTCCTTTGCATGCTCCTCATGTGCTTCATTAGCATGCTCGCCGTGGTGATGGTGATGCTCCTCGACGAGGGGGGCTTCGATATGCTCCATCAGTGTGACGACCTGCATCTCCGAGGTATCGAGGGCATCAAGAAGGGTGGTCGTCCAGACCTCGGATTCTCCGCCGATCCGCAGGAACATGTCACAGCGGGAAATCTCTGCAACGTCCATCGGGGTCGGCTCGTAGTTGTGCATTTCCTGACCGGCGGCAAGGAGGAGGGTCACATCCGCATATTCTCCGGCAAT
Source organism: Oscillospiraceae bacterium (assembly GCA_017462785.1). Classification (GTDB taxonomy): domain Bacteria; phylum Bacillota; class Clostridia; order Oscillospirales; family Ruminococcaceae; genus UBA3855. The sequence goes on from JAFTQJ010000006.1 coordinate 2,591, forward strand.
GGCACGAGCAAAATCGTACTGCGGAAACACGGTGGCAACGATCTGTATGCGTTCGTCCGCCCGTGCATCCTGCATCTGACAGCCGGTGCAGCAGAGGAGCATGCCGGCGGTCAGAAGGGCGGTGAGCCGCCTCATCGCTGTGCCTCCCGACAGCTTTCGCAGATGCCGTAGAGGACGGTTTTGGAGTGATCGACGGCAAAGCCGTGATGCTCCAGAATATGGCTGTCCAGACCGGAAAGGTGTTCACAGGTCACATGGTAGAGCCGTTCGCACTGCATGCATTTCAAATGAAAATGCCGTCCGCATTCCTCGGAGTGGGGCAGGTATTCATAGCATGCCCCTGTGCGGCTGTCGATGGTATATTTACGCAGCACGCCGTCCGACACAAGATGGTCAAGACAGCGGTAAATGGTGGCAGTTCCCACGGGTGTGCCGCAGTCGGAAAGATGGCGGGAAATATCCTGTGCCGTCACATGCTGGGCAGGATGTGCGGTCAGATACTGCATGACCTGCTCCTTCTGTTTCGTTTTATAGCCTGAGCCTTGCTTCATCCGGTTGTCCTCCAATCCAAAAATGAAAATCGTTTTCATTTTTATATTGTAGCACAGATGGGAGGGAATGTCAAGGGGGATGCGAAAGCTTTTCCGCAAAAATCGCTGGATAGTATTGGAAAAAAGAATGGAAATTGTCCTTGACAAAGCATATACCGCATTGTATAATAGAAATAGTCCCCTTCAATCAGACTGACATAAGGAGGATTGATATGACACTTGATTTGAAAAAACGAACCAAGCTTTGCAGCATTGTGACATTCATCATCACAGCGGCAGTCATCAGTATATTGAGCTTCAGCTGTCCGCTGCTTTCCGATGACTGGCATTTTTATTTTGTCTGGGAATATTTCGACCCCCTGCCGAGCCTAAAACGAGTGGAGAGCATGCAGGACATTCTGCTCTCCATGCAGAATTACTACCTGAAAAGCGGCGGCAGGGTCGTGCCGCATTTTGTGATCTACTGCATCATGACATGTCCCAAATGGGTATTCAACATTCTGAATGGTCTGGTATTTGCGGCAGGGTGCTATTTATCCTACCGCCTCATGGTGCTGATTACCAAGAGGGATCGTCTGTTCATGTTTCCGCTGGTCAGCCTGCTCCATTTTGCACTGCTCCCGTCGTTCGGCGATAATGTACTATGGCTTTCAGGCTCCATCAATTACCTCTGGCCGTCCGTACTGCTGCTGTTCTGCATTTACTGGCTGTATGCGGAATGGGAAAAAGCCGGCACTGCCAAATTTGCTCTGATGCTGCCGGTTTTCATGCTCTCAGCGGCTACCAATGAAATCACGGGCGGAATGCTGCTGATCGCATTGCTGCTCCGTGTATGCACTGCAAAGCAAAAATACATCCGCCGCTGCATTCTTATGGCTGTATGCATGATCCCCTCCATTTGTCTGGTCATTCTGGCACCCGGAAATACCGTCAGACGAATGACGATTGAAAAATCGGATGACCTGACGTTCATGAAATTCATTGATATGCTGACCGCCTATTGGAGATATATGTTTACAGAACACAGGCTGCTGATGTACTCCATCGTCATCGGGCTGTTCCTGATGCTTCTGCAAAGGGGTTCCCTGAAGAAGCTCATAGAAACCCAGTTCTTTTCCATCGTTGGTATGGCTGGCATCTCAGCTCTGGCACTTCTCGGATTTTTTACACACAGACCGATCATTTTAGGATTTGTCGTACTGCTGCCTGCCATGTATCAGGGTGTACTGACGATTGATCAGAATTACCGGAAGCATCAGAAGGATATTTTAGCATTTCTCACTCCGCTGCTGCAAGCCATACTGTTCACAGCAGCTTTTGTAGTACACTTTCAAACATACAAAATGTACGATAAAAGCCTCATTTCCATTTTGGCGATCACCGGCATCTTGATTACCAGCCTTTTATGCATTGTTCTTGCTGCCCGCCTTCCCAAGATCATTGCATCGGCTAAAATCAGTGAGAAGGACAGAGCACAGCTTGACAGGATGCAGCAAGCCATCTCCGCACACAGGATGCATATTGTAACAGGATGCATGGTCATTCTGGGTGCCCTTTTTCTTGTTTCCCTGACAGGATACCTGCAATGGAACAGGGAATGCAGGGGCTACCAGCAGAAGGTCGAAGCATATATTGTATCCGGCGATCTGGAAGGTGCGTACCATGTCCCAAGAAGCATTTCCGACAAAGAAGGCTGGATTCCCATGGAATACTATCTGGTTCCTGACTACTACTATGTCGAATGGCTGGCAGCCTATCATGGTGCGGATACGGAAGAGTTTGTGCAGAAATATGCAGTTCCTGCAAGAAAAAACAATTCCTGAGGATCCCTTTCTCCGGCTCCCCATGCTGTATTTTCCTCCAAACCCTTTTATCGGGAGCCGGCATTTTTTTGCCAAAGTGCCAAACTTCGCAAAATCTCTTGACAAATGCGTCGTTTTGGTGTATGATTAATAGCGTGATTAACGAATCAGCCACGTTTCGATTCTGATGTGCAATGACATCTTGATTCGGAGCGTGTTTTTTTATTTAAAGGAGGCTATTCTATGTCAGAGATCTCAAGTTTTTCCAATGTTCCGGAATATTTCGGCTGCAATGTATTCAGTGACACCGTAATGCGTGACAGACTGCCCAAGAACATCTACAAGGCTGTCCAGCGTACCAAGCAGTTCGGCATTGCCCTTGATCCGGCAGTTGCGGATGTGGTTGCAAATGCCATGAAGGACTGGGCAGTGGAGCATGGTGCGACCCATTACACCCACTGGTTCCAGCCCATGACCGGCGTCACAGCGGAAAAGCATGACGCATTCCTCTCCCCTTCCAGCCACGGCAGAGTACTCCTTGAATTCTCCGGCAAGGAACTGGTCAAGGGTGAGCCGGATGCTTCCTCCTTCCCCTCCGGCGGACTCCGTGCGACCTTCGAGGCAAGAGGCTATACTGCATGGGACCCGACCTCCGATGCCTTCATCAAGGACGATTCCCTCTACATCCCCACCGCATTCTGCTCCTACACGGGCGAGATCCTCGACAAGAAAACGCCCCTCCTGCGTTCCATGAACGTGGTCAGTGAGCAGGCTCTGCGTATCCTGCGGCTGTTCGGCAATACGCATGCATCCCATGTCATGTGCACAGTCGGTGCGGAGCAGGAATATTTCCTCGTTGACAAAGCGGACTATGACAAGCGTGAGGATCTCATCATCACCGGCAGAACGCTGTTCGGTGCCAAGCCCCCCAAGGGTCAGGAGCTGGAGGATCACTACTTCGGCAATATCAAGCAGAGAGTTTCCGACTATATGAAGGAGCTTGACTTTGAGCTGTGGAAGCTCGGTGTCTACTCCAAGACCAAGCACAACGAGGCTGCACCGGCACAGCATGAGCTGGCTCCGGTGTTCACGACCTCCAATATTGCAGCGGATCACAACCAGCTCACCATGGAGCTGATGAAGAAGATCGCACGAAAGCACGGTCTGATCTGCCTGCTGCACGAAAAGCCGTTCGAGGGCATCAACGGCTCCGGCAAGCACAATAACTGGTCACTGACCTCCAATGACGGTCAGAACCTCCTCGATCCCGGTGCAACACCGCAGGACAACATGCAGTTCCTGACGTTCCTGTGTGCGATCCTCAAGGGCGTGCATGAATATGCTCCGCTGCTGCGGCTTTCTGCGGCTTCCGCTGGCAATGATCACCGTCTGGGCGGCAATGAGGCACCGCCTGCCATCGTTTCCGTATTCATCGGCAGCGAGCTGGAGGCTGTCATTGAAGCTCTGGAGAGCGGCAAGAAATATGTATCCAACACCGCAGAATTTGACATCGGCGTGGATGCACTGCCGAATTTCAAGAAGGACACGACCGACAGAAACCGTACTTCCCCGTTCGCTTTCACCGGCAACAAGTTCGAGTTCAGAATGCTCGGCTCTGCGGACTCCATTTCCTGCACCAACACCATCCTGAACACCATCGTTGCAGAGGAGCTGCGGCAGTTTGCGGATGAGCTGGAGCAGGCGGAGGACTTTGACAAGGCACTGAAAAAGCTGCTCGTCCGCACGATCCGTGAGCACAAGCAGATCATTTTCAACGGCAACGGCTATTCGGACGAATGGATCGCTGAGGCTGAGAAGCGTGGTCTGCCGAATCTGGTATCCACGGTGGACTGCGTACCGCTTTACACCCGTGATGAATATGTCGCACTCTTTGAGCGTTTCAAGGTTTACAGCCGTGTGGAGATCGAGTCGAGAACGGAGATCCTGCTGGAGAATTACGTCAAGGTCATCACCATTGAGGCTCTGACGATGCTGGACATGACGAGAAAGCAGATTCTGCCGGCAGCCCTGCGGTACTCCAAGGAGCTGTGTGATACGGCACTGGTGAAGCAGCAGATCGGTCTGGACAATGCACTGGAGGTTGGTCTTGCGTCGAGATTCTCCGCACTGACTGCAAGCATTTCCGAGAACATCCAGCTGCTGGATGACAAGGTAACGGCTGCACAGAGCATCAGCGGAAACGAAGCTGCTGCGAAGTTCTGCCGCAGTGATGTATTCAGCGTGATGCAGCAGCTCCGCAAAGTGGTGGATGAGCTGGAAACCATCATGCCTGCCAAGGATTGGCCGATGCCGTCTTATACGGATCTGTTGTTTAATGTATAACTGATGATGCAAGCCCTCGTGAAATACGGGGGCTTCAGTTTGTCGAAAAACTTCAACAGGTTCAAAGGGCTTTGCCCTTTGAACCTAACAAGGTTTTTCGACAGACTGCGATCCCCGCTTCGTGCGGGGATTCTTTTGTTTCTAATGCGAACTTTTTCATAGAATGTTCCAGAATCAGGGCGAAATCTTCCACTTTTTCTATTGACATCCCCCTCGGAATCCGGTATAATGTAAGTGTATGTGCCGTGCAGCACATGAAACAAAGTAAAGGAAAGGTCATGAACAGAATGGAAAAATTATACAGCATTCACATGGGAAAAGCCAAGTGTGCCGTGGATCTCGGTGACGGCAGTGAGCGTGGCGAGTACGTCAATCAGGACTACATCCTCCACACCCTCGGCAGACCCCACAGAAGCATCAGCCTGATGTACTGCTATTATCCGCTGGACGAGGGATTCCCCGGCAGGGCAAGCGTGGTACATGCCAATCCCGATGTCAGCTTTGCATGGGATTACCCCTACGACGATTATTTCACCTACAAGGGCGGTCTTGGCGGCAATACCGAGGGGGAGCCGTTCAACTATATGCGTGACATCCGTGCTCACGGTCAGGACGTGACCCTGACGCTGACCATTGATCCCCATGTCAGTGACGAGCATCTGGCGGCGATCGGTCAGGATCTGCGGCCGTTCGGCAGAGTGCTCCTGCGTATCAACCACGAAGCGACCGGCAACTGGTTCTCCTTCAACAGAAGATGCACCTATCAGGAGGTTGCGGATTTCTTTGTCCGTGCGTCCCGTATCATCAAGGAAAACGCACCGAATGTACAGACCATCATCTGCATCGGCGGCGTGGAGCATCTGGGCAAGGAAGAGATGGAAAAGGAAGCTGAGTTTGCACAGACCATTCCGGCGGCGGATATCTGGTCCGTGGACAAGTACATGGCTCTGCACTGGGGCTGGCCCTATGATGTCGCTGAAACCGGCGGCAATAGCCACAGCCGCAGCAAGGTGCGTGATGTGTACGATATGACAAAGGCAAGCTTTGAGCGTTACTGCTTCCTCAACGGCGGCGAGGCAAAGCCGATGATCATGTCCGAATTCAATGCGGACGGTGACGTGACGGGTGCCTATGAGCAGGCGGAGATGGTGCAGGAATTCTGCGATATTCTCGAAGAGGACAACGCTGACTGGTTCACGGGCTTCACCTTCTATCAGTTCCGTGACAGGGGCAGACTGGGTCTGGAGATCGAAGATCCCAACAACCCCGATGTGGGCATTGCACAGCCGGTCATGGAAACCTACAAAAAGCTCATTCACAGCGAGCGTTTCCTGCCGAAGATGACACAGGGCGAGGAGCTTCAGCTCCCTGTGACACTCCGCTGGGGTAACTCGGAGGATGCCGAGGGTCTGGCAATTCCGCTGCATTTCGAGCAGAATCCGACTTTCTGCGAGATCACGTTCGAGGATGAGGGCAACTACATGATGGAGATCAACGGCTTCTGGTTCTGGAAGTCCCCGAAGGCTAAGACGATCGACCTCATGTCCGCATTCTACAAAAAGCCGCTGACTGCTGCCTGTGATATGACACTGAAAATTTTCGCACCGCCTGCCTCCGGTGAGAACGACCTCTCCATTCAGGACGGTCTGTTCAACTCCTATGCGGTGATTGAAAAAATGCCGAAAATTCGGTTAAGATTTGAGCCTGTTGAGAAATAAGGCGAACGGACGCACCCCTGTGGTCACAGGGGTGTTTTTCTGTGGTGCACAGCTGTCCTTATTCAAATGCAAAATTTTTATGAACATTGCCATGCATTTCCAAAAAAGCCTTGACAAATTTCAAAAATGTTGTATAATTTATAGTAGGAAATTAAGTTTTGACCACCCGAGGCAATATGCCAAAGGTCTGTCTTAACGTTATAGGAGATGAGAATTTATGGGAATCATTGACAGCTTGAGCGGTGCAGGCCGTGGCGTAAGCGAAAAGGCTAAAAATGTTTCTGAGGTCAACAACCTGAAGAGAAAAATTCTGTACGAGGAAGAGCGTATTGTAGAGATTTTTGCTGACATCGGCAAGAAGTACTACAAGAATCCTGATGAGGATCGTTCCGTAATGAAGGCTCTGTGCGATGACATCGACACAAGACGCAGACGTATCAAGAAGATGCGTTTTGAGCTGAACAGCATGCGTGGCTACAAGATCTGCCCCAAGTGCGATGCAGAGGTAAACGAGAAGTTCCAGTTCTGCGGCGTTTGCGGTGCAAGACTGCCTGATTCTGAGGATGAGGATTTCGCTTCTCTGGAGTCCAACGACTACTACACCGAGAGCGACAGCTTCTTCAATGCTGACACCATCAAGAATTATTAATCACAATATCTGCCGTATCGGTTTCCCCCGATGCGGCGGATTTTTCTATGCGAGGTGCTTATGACCGGACTGCTTATCAGACTTTTCATCGGACAAAAGAACAATGTACAGGATCCGCAGGTGCGGACGGCATACGGCAAGCTTTCGGGCTGGGTGGGGATCGTCTGCAATCTCCTGCTCTGCCTTGGCAAGTTCATTGCCGGCTTTCTTTCGGGCAGCGTGTCCATCATTGCGGACGCTGCCAACAATCTTTCGGATGCATCGTCGAGCATCATCAGCCTGCTGGGTTTCAAGCTGGCGGAAAAATCGGCGGACGAGGAACACCCCTACGGGCATGCGAGGTATGAATATCTGTCGGGCTTTGTGGTGGCGGTGCTGGTGATCGTGATCGGCTTCCAGCTCCTGCAAAGCAGTGCGGAAAAGATCATCAGCCCCTCCCCTGTCGTGTTCTCGTGGCTCTCCATCGGCATACTGGGGGCATCCATCCTGCTGAAACTGTGGATGATGCTGTTCAACCTGCATGTGGGGAAGCTCATCGACTCCTCCACACTCAAAGCGACCGCTATGGACAGCAGAAACGACTGTATTTCAACACTTGCGGTACTGCTGGCTGCATTGATCTCCCGTTTCACACAGCTTGAGCTGGACGGCTGGATGGGCATTCTGGTGGCTTGCTTCATTCTGTACAGCAGCATCGGGCTGACGAAGGAGGCACTCAGTCCCCTGCTTGGCAAGGCTCCCGATGAAGAGCTGACGGAACGGATCCGGCAGCGGATCCTCTCCTATGATGGGGTGCTGGGAACACATGACCTGATGGTGCATGATTATGGTCCGAACCGGATGTTTGCGAGCGTGCATGTGGAGATGGCGGCGGAAAATGACGTGCTGGAAAGTCATGATGTGATCGACAACATCGAGCGTGATTTTCTGCGTGACGGGCTGAATCTGCTGATCCACTTTGACCCGATCGTGACTTCGGATGCGGTGGTGAATGATGTGCGGCATGAGATCGCAAAGCTTGTGGCATCCATTGACGAGTGCCTGACCATCCACGACCTGCGGATGGTGAAGGGACCAACACACAGCAATGTGATCTTTGACTGTGTGGTACCGCACAAGTTCCGCATGACGGATGCACAGCTGAAAGCGGAGATCAGCAGGCTGGTGCAGGAGGTGCATGAAAATTACAACTGCGTGATTACGATTGAGCACAGCTTTGCACCGATTCCGAAGTGCGGAGAGAGGAAGATATAAAAGTGAGGAGCATTTCGGGATGAAATGCTCCTCTTTTTCGCTTATTCCTTTGTACCAAATTCCTCAATGAACTTCCGGAGTGCAGGGAATGCGATGTCATAATTCTCCTGCATTTCCTCCTTGAAGCTGAATGTGTCCTTGACCTTGCGGATGCCGATGTAGATATCCTTGTCCAGCGGCTCCGTCCAGCCCACGGATTCGGCAAAGTCCGTATCATGCAGATAGAAGCGGAACGCCTCGGTCTGTGTGTAATCGCCGAAATGCGGTTCAAGGTCGTCCAGCGTGCTGTCGGGCACGATGAATGCGTCTGCATCCAGATCAGAAATGACAAGCAGGGATTCACCGATCTGGAATTCCGCAAAGAGCTTGGTGCTGTCACCGGTGAAGCCGCTCATCTGGGCGGATGCCTCCGAGGACGGGATATAGTACACGTCCACGCTGATTTCGCCGTCACCGTTTTCATCCTCGATGTACTGCTCAAAGATCTCCTCGATGCGGTAAGAACACTGTGCATTGAATGCGTCATCATCCGACACGAGCAGCACGACCAGATCGGCACGGACGGTCGTGACGGTGGAATAGATCAGAAAGCCCACCACGAACGCCATGAAACAGCCGATGCCCATCCACCATTTGTTATGGTAGAAGAAATTGCCGATTTTCTGCCAGATGGTGTATTTTTTCTGCTCCTCCTGCTCCTCGTGGATGGTTTCGCTTTCCTCGATCACGCCCTGTTTCAGGCGGATCAGCTCCAGACGTTCCTCACGCAGCTGCTTTTCATAAGCGATCCTGCGTTCTTCCTCCGCTTTCTGTGCGGTCTCACGAGCCTTGGCTTCGGCTTCTGCCGCCGCCGCCTGCTGCTGAGCCTCCATTTCACGGGCGATCTCAAGGACGCTTTTTTCTTTGGGTTTCTTTTGTTTTTTTTCGCTCATACTCCTACTCCTTCGCCTGTTCCTCCAACGCATGGAACACCGCATCCATCATATCCGCAGACGGCTCATGTCCGCAGTCCTTGACGATGCGGCATTGCAGATGGGGATTTCCGCTTTTTTCTGCAATTTCCTGCACATATTCCGTTGTCGCTACAATATCCGTATCACCTTGCAGCATGGTATAGGGAATGTTCACATTCCGCAGTGTATCGGTCAGATCGAGTGCAAGGATCTCTTTCCAGAGCGTCAGATTGCCCTGACAGCCGTTGACCATGATCGCCTTAAAATCACGGAATTTGTAGTCGGGACTTGTCAGCAGTCCCCAGATCATGCTGCCCATGGGGGCTTTTCTGCCGTTCGGGTTGACATTGCCATGGGTATACTTCCGGACGCTGCCGGACACCAGCATCATGTCCTTTGCCGTGATGCTGCCGGTGTTGACTTCTCTGATCCTTGCAAGCTTCTCTCTGGGAAGCTTTGACTGCTCCAGTGCGTTGTATACAATGTCATTGAAAAACACATTCCGCACGATCTGACCGCAGGAAACAACAGCGTCAACCGGTTCCTGTGCAATGACCTTTGCACTGAGGATCGAGCCCCATGAGGTGGAGAACAGAATGATCCTGTTTTCCGGAAAAATCCGCTTGACCTCCCGAATCAGATCGGCTGTCATCTCCACAAAGCTTGTGATCGAAAAGCTGTCACCGAGCTGGTGGTCGTTGATGCCGCAGCCGAGCTGATCCCAATACACCATGATGAATTTGTCCGTGAATGCAGGAAAAAGCCCACGGCATCCAACGGAAAACGGAATCGGTGTTCCGGGACCGCCGTGCAGGGTGATGATGACCGGCAAATGCCGGTGCTTTCCCTCGATCAGCACCTTCTGCGGATAACCGCCGAGGGGAAAGGTGTACAGCTCCGAAATTTCGTTGCTCTTGATAATCTCTCTGCGTTTCATAGCTCCTCCTGCACAAAAGGACAGACCTCCCAGAAGTCCGTCCCCAGTGGCGATATTGTAATTAAGAATCAGTGCGGCACTTTTCCCACATCCTCTGTCAAGAATGTACTCCTTGCAATCTAAGCGTTTTGCCTTTCCCCCACAGGGGGATTGGCAAAACGCCTTGGGATTCCAAAGGGATTCCATCCCTTTGGCAGGGGGTGTGGGGGACAGCGTCCCCCACTTATTCTTCAGTTTCAGTTTCCTCCACCGGACGACCGTTATTGACCGGAAGCGGCTTCATGGTCGGGAACAGGAGGACATCACGGATGGAGGGGCTGTCTGTGAGCAGCATGACAAGTCTGTCCACACCGAAGCCCAGACCGCCCGTGGGGGGCAGACCGTATTCGAGGGCTGTTACAAAGTCCTCATCCACTTCACCAGTCATATCGCCGAGTGCACGTCTTGCCTCTACCTGCTTGATGAAACGCTCCTTCTGGTCGATCGGGTCGTTCAGCTCAGAGAATGCATTACCCATCTCTCTTGCATAGATGAAGTACTCAAAACGCTCTGTGAATGCCGGATCGGAGGGCTTTCTCTTGGCAAGCGGAGAATTCTCCACAGGATAATCATAAATAATGGTCGGCTGGATCAGCTTTTCTTCCACGAATGCGTCAAAGAATGCGATCAGGACATGACCCTTGGTCGCAGCATCGCCCTCGTCCACCTCGACATTGTGTGCCTTTGCACAGGCTCTTGCTTCTTCATCCGTTGCCCAGTCGTTGTAATCAACGCCGGCATATTCCTTGACGGATTCGATCATGGTCATACGCTTCCACGGCTTGCCGATCTCAATGTCAACACCCTGATAGGAAACTGTATCCGTGCCGCATACCTTCATAGCGATGGTGCGGTACATGTTCTCGATCAGATCCATCATGCCGATGTAGTCGGTGTAAGCCTGATACATTTCTACGGTGGTGAACTCGGGGTTATGGGAAGTATCCATACCCTCGTTACGGAAAATTCTGCCCACCTCGTATACACGGTCAAACCCGCCGACGATCAGCTTCTTGAGGTTCAGCTCTGTTTCGATACGCATGAACATATCCATATCCAGCGTATTGTGATGTGTCACGAACGGTCTTGCAGCCGCTGCGATCTGAATGGGGAGCAGAACCGGTGTTTCTACCTCTACATAGCCGATGCCGTCGAGGTAGCTGCGGATCTCTCTCATGATCTGACTTCTCTTGACAAAGGTTTCCTTTACCTGCGGATTGCAGATCAGGTCAAGATAACGCTGACGGTAACGCATGTCCTGATCCTTCAGACCATGCCACTTTTCCGGCAGGGGGAGCAGGGACTTCGAGAGCAGTGTTACCTTCTTGGCATGCACGGAAATTTCGCCCATGCGGGTACGGAACACAAAGCCCTCCACACCGATAATATCACCGATGTCCCACTTCTTGAAGCCTTCAAAAGCCTCCTTGCCGATGTCATTCATGCGGACATAGACCTGCATTCTGTCAGTATGGTCACGCACATCAATGAAATTTGCCTTACCCATATTACGCCAGCTCATGATTCTGCCGGCAATGAAAATGGTTTCTGCTGCGATCTCATCCAGACCTGCCTTGAGCTTCTCTTCGTCGCCGTCCGCTGCCTCGATCACAGCCTTTTCACGGGCTTCGTAGCTCTCACGCAGCTGTGCATTATGGATGGATACGGGGAAGCTTGTCAGGGCAAACGGATCCTCGCCCTTTCCCTTCAGCTCCTCCAGCTTTTCTACACGGATCTGCCGCAGACCATTGGTGTCCTGCTGCTGCTCCTCCAGTACATTCTGTTCTTCCTGCATATTCTTCACCCTTACTCACACTTTTTTTGTTTACTTGGAGATCTTCAGGACCTCAAATCTCAGCTCGCCAGCCGGTGCATCCACGATGAATACATCACCGACACGCTTCTTCATGGCAGCCTTGCCGATGGGAGAATCGTCGGAGATCTTGTGCTCCTTGAAGTTGGCTTCTGTTGTACCAACGATCTTCAGCTCCTCGATCTTGCTGTTGTCGAGTCTTTTGATGGTGATCACAGAACCGATGCCGATCTCATCAAGAGAAATATTATCGTCGTCTACAACTTCTGCGTTGTCCACCATTGCCTGCAATTCAGCGATTCTGCCTTCGAGGATCGCCTGCTCGTTCTTGGCTTCGTCATACTCTGCGTTCTCGGACAGGTCACCGTAGGAACGTGCCTCTTTCAGTTTCTGGGCAACCTCCTGACGCTTGACGGTGATCATCTCCGTCAGTTCCTGCTGCAGCTTTTCATATCCCTCACGGGACATCTGAATCTTTGCCATGATTTTGCTCCTTTCGTCGGACAGCACCGCATGGATTGACTGCGGCGTTGCCATATATCAAAAACAAGCCCCGGAATTCCGGTGCTGTTTCACTATCCTTATCATTATAGTACATTTCACGCAAATTGTCAAGAGCAAACCGCAAAATTTCCGCAAAAAATCCCCGAACCCCGTTGCTTGTACGGGATTCGGGGAGGCATCAGCGAAGTACTTCGATTGCCTTTGCAAGCTGGGGGTCGGTGTCGGGATCAATGGCTGTGATCTCCGTTTCCGGAGCCGCCTCCACCGGCACATCCGGTTCCAGTCCCACACCATGGTAGCAGTCGGAGCGTGTGGTCTGGTAGGTTGCCACGGTCAGCGTCAGACCGCCGCCGTCCTCCAGAGCTGTCGTCACCTGCATGATACCCTTGCCGAAGCTCGTTGCACCCACAAGCTGTGCATCCTTAAAATCACGCAGGGAAGCTGCAAACAGCTCTGCGGCACTGGCAGAATTGCCATTGATGAGCACTGCCATGGGAATGTCGGTTTCCTGTGCATCGGAATAGAGTGCAGTTTCCGTGGTGCCGTCCTGATAGGTCGCTGTGGCGATCTCACCCTCCGGAAGCAGGGGGTCCACGATCTCTTCGAGGGAATTGAGCAGACCGCCGCCGTTATTCCGCACATCAAAAATCAGAGCCTTTGCACCGTTGGCGGTGAGTGTTTCCATTGCCTCATGGAACTGCTGCGGTGTATTCTCACGGAATGCACTGATGGAAATATAGCCGATCTCACCGCTGAGAAGCTTGCTGTCCACGGTGATCAGATCGAAGGTTTCACGGGTGATGCGGTAGATCCTGTCCGCCTTGCCCTCACGCCGGATCGTCAGCACCGCACGGGTTCCCTCTTCGCCCTTGACCTGCGTCACGGCTTCGTCGAATCCGATCTCCAGCACGTCCTGTTCGTTGACTGCCACGACCAGATCATCCTTGAGCAGACCTGCCTTCTCTGCCGGAGAGCCTTTCTGCACCTCAATGATGTGGATATATCCCTCCTCGTTCATGGTCACAGTCACACCGATTCCGACCGTCCTGCCGGATTCCTTTTCCTGCAGGCTCTGGTATTCCTCGGGGGTCATGTAATTGGAATAGGGGTCATTCAGTCCGGACATGTAGCCTTTGAGCATGCCGTTGACTAAGGATTCCTCGTCCAGCTCCGTGTAATAATTGGAACGGACATAGGAATCTATGACTTCCAGACGCTCGTATTTTTCAGCCTTTTCCTTGACTGCCTGCACCTTTTCATTGAAGCTGCGGAGCGAAAAAAAGGATGTCACGATAAATGTCACCGCTGCGGCGAGTGCTGCGATACTGATGGCAAGTCCAAGACTGATCTGTTTATTCAAATGCGTTCTCTCCTCTCATATTACAACAGGGACGCTATCTGCCCAAAGAGGCGATACCGTCCCTGTCCGTTCATGTCAGTGCATCCGACCGGAGCACATATTAATAGTTCAGATAACCGCTGGGGTTGACAGCTGTACCATTCTTACGGATCTCAAAATGCAGATGGAAGCCGGTGGAATGACCGGTGCATCCTACCACGCCAAGACCCTGACCCTTGCTCACATACTCACCGACAGAAACATTGACGGACTGCATATGTGCATACATCGTAGAATAGCCGTCCCCATGGGAAACAATGACATAGTTGCCGTAACCGTTGCCGCAGCAGTTGCTGCTCTTGGCATAGTTGTGACTGCATGCTGTATTGACTGCAATGACTGTACCGGCTCTGGATGCCGCAACAGTTGCACCCTTATTCTGTGCAATATCGTAGCCTTTATGAAGCTTGCCCCAACGCCAGCCATAGTAGCTGGATATGTAATAATATCCGGGGCACGGCCAGCCAAAGGATGTGCTGGAATAATCCGGCTGCGGTGTATAGTCAGAAGTATTATTGGAGGAATCGTTGCTGGAGCTGTCAGAAGTATTGTTGGAGGAATTCTGCTGCTGCTGTTGTTGCTGCTGTTCCTGCTGCTTCTTCGCTTCTTCCTCTGCCTTCTTCTTTCTGGCTGCTTCTTCCGCTTCCTTCCGCTTACGCTCTTCCTCCGCCTTTCTGCGTGCTTCTTCTTCTGCACGGCGGATCGCCTCACGGATCTCCTCTTCCGCTGCCTCTAAGCGTTCATTGTCCGCCTGAAGCTCGGAGATGGACTTGTTGCGGTTGGCTTCCTCAGCCTGCAAACGTTCCAGTTCAGCCTGTGTCTGTGCGATGGATTCCTGCAGATCTGCCATGGAAGCTTCCATTTCCTCACGCTTTGCCTCAGCATTTGCCTTTTCAGTTTCAAGCTGTGCCATCTGTGTATTCAGCGTGGAAAGGTTCGCATTATAGGACTCAAGCTGTGCTTTCAGCTCATTGACAAGCTCATCATCATGACGTGCAACACAGGAGATCAGCTCATACTTCGAGAGCAGATCATAGAAATCAGTTGCACCGACCAGTGCGGATGCAAGGCTGTCATTACCGTTGACATACATTGCACGCAGACGGAGCTTGAAGGTTTCCAGACCCTCTGCGATGTCGATTTCCTGCTGTGCGATCACGGCTTTCAGCTCTGTGATCTGGGTTTCCAGTGCACTGATATTTGCCTTGATGCCTTCCAGCTCTGTATCGAGGATCTGCATATTTTCCTGTAATACTGCGATTTTCTCCTCCAGAACTGCCTGATACTCTCTCTCAGCCTGCTTATCAGCGGCAAACTGTGCCAGCTCATTTTCATACTGCTTGATCTTCTTGTTGTTCGCTTCTCTCTGTGCCTCCAGCTCAGCGATGGTTGCACTCTCTACATGCTTCACAGGTGTATAGGTCTGGGATGCCATACCAGTGAAGCAAAGCATTGCCAGAAATACGGCTGCTGCTTTCATTGTCAAATGTTTCATACTCTGCTTTTCGCAGAACTCACCGTCCTTTTCAGGTGCATCGGATCGTCAAAGCCTGCATATCCCCATACTTCGGCTTTTCCCGACCATCCGATTAAACGTCGATATGTCTTCTTGTACTTACCACACTTCCGATCGCACCAACCAGGGCACCGCCGGTGATGTACGCCAGCGTGACCTCCAGATAAATGGCACTGAACTGAATGATGCTTCCCATACCAATGATACTCAGCAAAGCGACCTGATCCTGCAAAATTCCAACAATGGAATCGTACACCAGCCATGTGATGACCAGAGCACTGCATCCTGCCAGAAAGCCCGTGATCATGCCTTCCACGAAGAACGGCAGACGGATGAAAGCGTTGGTTGCACCAACATATTTCATGATCTGGATCTCCTCACGGCGGGCATAAACGGAAGCCTTGGTTGTGTTGGAGATAATTACCATAGAAACGATAATCATTGCGAGGATGATCGCACCCATGACCCAAGTGAGAATCGTCCGCAGCTGAATGAGGATGTTCACAAAATCATAGGGGGCACGGATGGAATAGATATGTTCCAGCTTTTCGATCTCAGTGATGGTTTCATCGATCAGTGCGATGTCCTTCACACGCAGGCGGTAGGCATCGACCAGCGGATTGTCATCACCGAGGGATTCAAACAGCACCTCATATTCTGCCATGCTGTCTTTCAGCGAGAGGAAGGCATCTTCCTTGGAATAGAAGGACGCTTCCGCCACATTTTCCATCTCGGCAAGCAAGGTGCCGATCTCTTCAAGCTGGGCATCGGTGGTATCATCATTGAGGTAAACAATGACTTCATTTTTCTCCTCAATACCGCCGATGATGGAATTCACATTATAATACAGAAGAACCGATAGACCGACCAGAAGCAGGGACACGAGGAGGACACAGTAGGAGGCGAATGCCATCATCCTGTTTTTCCAGACGTTATCCACGCCCTGTCCGATCAGGTATTTAAAACCGCTAAATTTCATTTGCTCCTCCTATCACCTCATCAAACACGATTTCGCCCTGTGTGATATTGATGATGCGTCCGCCGAAATGACGGACCAGATCGTGTTCATGCGTTACCATCAGGATCGTGGTGCCGCATTCGTTGATACCTTTGAGGAGTTCTACAATTTCATAGGACAGCTCCGGATCAATATTTCCCGTCGGCTCGTCGGCAATGATGAGCTTGGGGTCATTGACCAGTGCTCTTGCAATGGCTACACGCTGCTTTTCGCCGCCGGACAGCTCATCAGGATAGGAATTCGCCTTTGCCTGAAGTCCGACCAGACTGATTACATACGGCACACGCTTGCGGATGTATTTTCTTGGTGCATCAATTACCCGCAGCACGAATGCGATATTTTCATAAACCGTCATGGATGGGATCAGGCGGAAATCCTGAAACACAAAACCGATGGTACGGCGAAGCTCCGGAATCTTCCGCTTTTTGAGCTTGCTGAGGTTATAGCCATTTACGGTGACAGTGCCGCTTGTTGCGTCAATTTCTTTGAGGATCAGCTTGATCATGGTACTTTTGCCGGCACCGGAGGAACCGACGACGAATGCAAAGTCACCATCATTGATCTTCAGGCTGACATTATTCAGGGCATCCACACCGCTTGCATATGTAACAGATACATTTTTTAGTTCTACCATTTAGAAGAAACGCACCTTCCTTTCCTTTCCGAACAGGAACGACCGGATAAAGAGTTTGCCCGACACACATAATGAGGGTGTCAGGCAAAGAAATGCATCTTTCATCAGAACTTTACAGGATTTGCCTGAAGATATTTTTTCACCATAAGAGCGATCTTGAAAATGATCGCATGATCGAATTCTCTCAGATCAAGACCTGTCAGCTTCTTGATTTTTTCCAATCTGTAAACGAGTGTATTACGGTGCACGAAAAGCTTTCTGGAGGTCTCGGACACATTCAGGTTGTTCTCGAAGAACTTCTGAATCGTGAACAGCGTTTCATGATCGAGGGACTCGATGCTTCCACGCTTGAACACCTCATGCAGGAAGGTGTCGCAAAGTGTTGTGGGCAGGTGGTAGATCAGGCGTGCAATGCCCAGATTATCGTAGCTTACGATCACCTTGTCCGTGTCAAATACCTTGCCGACTTCCAGTGCCATCTGTGCTTCCTTGAAGGAACGTGCCAGCTCCTTGACGCTGGTAACAGCGGTGCCGATACCCACATTAACACGGGTATAGAACTCGCTGGAAAGCGTGTCGGAAATAGAACGAGCCAGATTCTCCAGATCCTTGGATTCCACTGTGCTCTTGATCTCCTTGACCAGCACGATGTCGTTTTCTGTAATATTGAACACAAAATCCTTGTTCTTATCGGGGAACAGATTCTGGATCACATCGTATGCAGAAATATCATTGGAGGACACAATGCGGATCAGCAGAACAACACGGCTGATCTCTGCATTGAAATGCAGCTCCCGTGCTTTGATGACAATATCACCGGGCAGCACATTATCCAGAACAACATTCTTGATGAAGTTGTTTCTGTCATACTTTTCATCATAGTACTGCTTGATATTGGAAAGTGTGATGGACAGAATGCTTGCATACTTGGATGCAGCCTCGTCCGTGCCCTCTACAAATACCGCATAATCCGGCTTTGCATGAGGACCGAACGGCTTGTATGTATAGCCGTCACGAATGAAAATATCATGTGTATCGCTCAGATCCAGCGACACAAACTCGTTGGTCGTTCCGATCTTTGTCAGGTCACTGCATGCAATAATGGTAGCATTCTCATCAACTACACCGATGGTTGCATCCATTGTATCACGCATCTGATGTACAAGACCCTGAAACAGTCTGTTGGACATAATCTGACTTCCTTCCGTAATTCATTTTTATAAACACTCGTTGATTTGCATTTCTCTACATATTACAAATTGTAACATATAGTTATGTACACAGTATGAACATAAGATTAATTTTCTGTGATTCGCCGTGAAAAGGGCAAATATTTTTCACCTGAATTGGTAAATCATCACAAAACGCATTTTAGAGCTGTAACTATTTAGTAACTTTTGGGCTTTTCAGGCACAGATTTGTTGATTATTGGGAAAGCTTGGTAATAACCAAGGGGCTGACGCCCCTTGGAACCCCCTTTTTTTGGGGGCGTACTTTCTATTGTGATCTCTATCGCCATGACGCTCTGCAAAGCAAGCGTCATGCGGTACAGTGCACCGTTCCGCAAAACGCCAAGCGTTCCTCACCGGAGAACTGCCAAATGCGTCTGCCTGCGGAAGCTCCTCCGCTTACATCTTTTCGGGGCAGTCGATCTTGAGGATGGACATTGCATTGCGGAGGGTCTGACCGACTGCACGGGCAATTGCGGTTCTTGCTTCACGCAGCTCCGGTGTTTCGGCATTCTTTACACTGCATGCATCGTAGAACTTGTGGAAGAGGGTTGCAAGCTCTGTGGCATACTTGGTGATTCTGGACGGATCGTATGCCTTTGCTGCCGCTTCGATCTCTGCCGGGAACTGTGCCAGATGACGGATCAGCTCGATCTCCTGTGCGGTTTCCGGTGCGGGCAGTGCACTCATGGCTGTACCGTCCTGATACAGTCCCTCCTGCTTCAGATTTCTCACGATGCTGCAAATTCTTGCATGTGCATACTGTACATAATATACCGGATTCTGGGAGGTCTGCTCCACTGCAAGATCCAGATCAAATTCAAAATGCGTATTCGCTTCACGCATGTTGAAGAAGAAACGTGCTGCATCCAGCGGAATGTCCTCAAGCAGCGTTACGAGCGTGATCGCCTTGCCGCTTCTCTTGGAAAGCTTCGCAACTTCGCCGTTTCTCAGCAGAATTACCATCTGCATCAGTACAACGTCCAGATGGCTGACATCCACATCCAGTGCCTTGAGGGCTGCCTTCAGACGGGGCACATAACCATGGTGATCCGCACCGAGGACGTTGATCGCCTTGTCAAACTTTCTGGTCACGAGCTTGTCACAGTGGTAGGCAATATCCGGCACGATATAGGTTGGGATGCCGTTTGCACGGACGAGCACGAAGTCCTTGTCCGCACCGAATTCGGATGCCTTGAACCAGATCGCACCCTCCTGCTCATAGGTATAGCCCTTTGCTTTGAGGGCATCCACGATCTTCCAGACGCTGCCGTCCGCATGGAGTGTGCTCTCACGGTACCAGTTGTCATACTCGACACGGTACTTCTTCAGGTCACGCTCCAGACCTGCGACATTCTTCGGGAGGGCATATGCCACCAGTGCATCACGGCGTGTCTTGCTGTCCGCCTCGACGAATGCGTCGCCGTTCTCCTCTGCAAAGCCCTCTGCATGGGCGATGATGTCGGGACCATGGTACGCATCCTCGGGCATTTCCACGCCCTCCTTGTATTTCTGGAGGTAACGCACTTCCAGAGAGGTTGCAAACTTCTCGATCTGGTTGCCGGCATCATTGACATAGAACTCACGCTCCACATCCCAGCCCGTCCATTCGAGGAGGGCGGAGATGCCGTCACCGAGAGCTGCACCTCTTGCATTGCCGACATGCATCGGACCTGTGGGATTTGCGGAAACGAATTCCACAAGAGCACGCTTGCCCTTGCCGCCGTCGGTTCTGCCGTAGTTTTCCGCATCGTTCAGGACTGCCTGCAAGGTGTTGGAGAACCATGTTTTCTTGAGGAAGAAATTGATGAAGCCGGGGCCTGCAATTTCCACTCTCTCAAAATAAGTGCCTGCAAAATTCAGGCTTTCTGTCAGCATTTCAGCGATCTTTCTCGGCGGCATCCGCAGAGCCTTTGCGGAAACCATTGCAATATTTGCGGCGAAGTCACCATGGGACTTGTCCGCCGGAATTTCGATCTTGAATGCAGGGATCGGCTCGGCAGGAACCTTTTCCTCCGCAACCAGTGTGCCGAGTGCTGCAAGCAGCATTTCACGAAGCTGCTCCTGTGCAGCTGCCATCATATTAGTCATAAGTATTTCCTCCTGTATTCAGGGCTTTTGTTTTCTCAGATCTACAATGATCTCATTATCGGACAGAAGCGTGGAATTGGAATCCACGACATAACGCATTTCGAGGTGTCCGCCCTCCGGTGTCATTGCATTTCTGAGCCATTTTGCAGAGATGCCGACGGCGATCTCACCGAACGGCGTTGCATAGTGGCAGAAATGCTTGACCCCCTGCTGCACCACGAGATGTGTCTGGAAGGTGCCCGTGCGGATGACGGATACCATGTCATCCGGCGAGATCCGCAGATTCGTGCTGGAACCCTCCATGCCCGTGGTTTCGGACTCGTCATAGGCGATCACAAGGTCGCCGTTTGTATCCTGATAGAACTCTGCTTCGGTATTCAGCTCGGTTTCGTTGGTGTCCGTACCGTCATGCTGAATGCTCCGCAGTGTCATGATCCATTTTTCTTTCATGGGTGCTACCTCATATCCTGCTGCTGAACACCTGTCCGTGGGCGGCATCCTCCAGAAAATGCTTGGCATTTTCACGGAACATGGACACGCTGTCACTGACATAATAAACATTCTTGCCTTTTTCCGTACTGTCGGTCAGCAAGTCATTTTCCTCCAGACATTTCTTGGCATATTTTGCAGCCTCCTCGCCGGGGGAGATGAGATTCACGTCTCCGCCCATAATATCGGCGATAATATCACGGATAATGGGGTAATGCGTGCAGCCGAGAATGAGGGTATCGACCTGTGCACTGCGGATGGGGGCGAGGTATTCCTCTGCGGCAAGGCGTGTGATCTGGTTGTCACGGTTGGTATAGCCGTACTCGACCAGATGGACGAACAGCGGACATGCCATCGCAGTGACGGAAAGCTCGCTGTTGAGGGTGTGCAGGGCATGCTCATAGCTGCCGCTGCGGATGGTTGCCGGCGTACCGATGACACCGACTCTGCCGTTTTTGGTAGCCGCACATGCTGCCTCGGCTGCCGGATAGAGCACACCGCTGAACGGGAGATCGTCAACGGGGGAATTCGTGCCGAGGACGGAGCTGACCGTGCCGCAGGCGGCAATGATCATTTTGACGGGGTGCTTGCGGAGGAATGCGGCATCCTCACGGGCATAACGCAGGACGGTTTCACGGCTGCGTGTGCCGTAGGGAATGCGTGCGGTATCTCCGAAGTAGATGATATTTTCGTTGGGCAGTATCCGGTTCAGCTCCTTGACAGCGGTCAGACCGCCGAGTCCGGAATCGAATACGCCGATGGAACGGTTATCCATAGAAGCCTCCTGCATCAATAACTTCTATCCGCATTATCCACTGCCTGCTCGATGAGCTTATCTACGAGGTAGGAGGGGGACATGCCGAGGTTTTCCATGAGCTTGGGGTACATGCTGATGGAGGTGAAGCCGGGCATGGTGTTGATCTCATTGAGGATCACTTCGCCGTCATCGGAGAGGAAGAAATCCACACGGGACAGACCCTTGCAGCCCATTGCACGGTATGCCTTGACTGCGGTTTCCTGAATCTCTCTTGCCTTGTCGTCCGGAATTCTTGCCGGAATGAACAGGTTCGAGCCGCTGAGGATGTACTTGGCATCATAGTCATAGAAGGTCTTGCAGGACTCGATCTCGCCGACAAAGGACGCAAACGGGGAATCATAGCCGAAAACTGCTACTTCCAGCTCTCTGCCGGTGATGCACTCCTCCACAATGACCTTGTTGTCGTGGGAGAAAGCGACCTTTACAGCATCGAGCAGCTCCTCTGCGTTATTGGCACGGTTCACGCCGATGGAGGAACCTGCATTGGCGGGCTTGACGAACAGCGGAAAGCCCAGATCTGCGGCGATCTCGGTGCAGCGTTCTTCCATCTTGTTCAGCTCACGCTGGCTGATCTTACGCCATTTTGCGGTGCGGATGCCATTGTAGTCGAGCATGGTGTGGGTGGCTGCCTTATCCATGCAGGCAGCGGATGCGAGCAGACCGCAGCCGACATAGGGGATCTTTGCCATGTCGAGCAGTCCCTGCACGGTGCCGTCCTCGCCGTTCTTGCCGTGGAGGACGGGGAAAACCACGTCAATTTTCTTGACGGAAGCCTCGCCGTTTTCGATGGTGATCAGACCCTTATGGATGGGGTCGGGGGAGAGGATCGCAGAGGTGCAGTCGGGGTCCTTTTCCCATGCACCGGAAGCGATCGCTGACACGTCGCCGGGGTAATACAGCCATCTGCCCTTTTTGGTGATGCCGACGCAAACGACCTCGTACTTGTCAGCCGGAATATTCTCAATGATGTGTGTAGCGGATTTCAGTGAAATATCGTGTTCACTGGATGCACCGCCAAACAGAACTGCAACTCTGATCTTTGACATAAAGACGACTCCTTTATATAATATATCTATCAGCCGAAATGCGGACAATGCCGCTGTCGGGTACTCCTTCTATTGTATCACATTTTCCTGCAAACTGCAAGCTTTTTTTGAAAAAACTGGGGCATGAGGGCGGAGGATTGCCAAAATGCACCGCTTTGTCGGGGTACGGTATAATATATGTGAAGGAAATGCACAAAATTACGGAAAATATGCGGAGATTGTACCCCACCCCCTCCCCCCCCCCCACGGGGTGGGGGTTTGGGGTGCCGGTGATTCCCACCTGCACCGACCAAGGGGCTGCCGCCCCTTGGAACCCCGTCTGGGGGCTTCGCCCCTTTCCTCCGTCCGGTGCTTTGCCCCCTTGCCCCCCTTGGGGCTTCGCCCCTTTGCCACGTCCGGTTCTTCGCCCCCTTGCCCCCCCTCGGTGCTTCGCCCCTTTCCCCCC
>JAFTQJ010000049.1 GCA_017462785.1 Oscillospiraceae bacterium
AAATCCCTCCGCAGCAGCGGAGGGATTATTTTTGTTTATACGGGAAGCTTGTCGATGATCTTGACTGTATATTTGAGGATGTTGAGAGCATCCGTGGAGGAGGGCTTGCCGTCCAGATCCACATCCGCATTGACTGCACCCTGCTTTGTCAGCTCACTGCCTGCAAGGAGGTTCTTGTTCAGCGTCAGAACATCCGCAATGGTCACCTTTCCGTCCTCGTTGACATCACCATAGAGTACATCGGAAGGTGTGAGGGAAGGCTCTTCTGTGCCGCCCTCCGGCTCAACGCCCCATACCAGCTCATCGTTTACATAAACCGGAATCAGCTCAGTCAGGAACAGTGTATCTTCACTCAGCTCAAGACCCTCACGGCTGTAATCATCGGTCGGATCCCAGTTGGTTTCAAAGTTCTCGTCCATGTCCGCAATCAGACCGAAATGGAATACACGGTCGCCGTAGAATTCACAGCCTTCCCAGCTGATCTCTACATAATAGGTTCCGTTGTCATCCCACTTCTTCGGCTCGGAGATCGTTGCAAAGGTTTCACCGTTGGTATTGGCATTCTCCTCGTCGTAGTAGATCTCCACGATCACATCGTCAATTGTCTGACCGATCGCCAGCAGCTCGCTGATGTTGAAGTAATAGCGGCACTTGATGTCGTCCACATAATGGGGCGGCAGGAAGGTATCGTTGTAGACCTTTACCTCGACCTGAGAACGTGCTGTGTTCTCCTGCACCACTCTTGCTTCAATGTAGTACTCACGGATCTCGTCCTTCAGCTCTGCCTCCGGAACGGGGATGTTCGGGTCGATCTCATCGCCCTCGTCCTTGCCATAGAAATGGTACAGACCAGCCGACGCACCGACAAGTCCGGCATTGTAGTCCACCGCTACCTCATTGTAAATGTAGTCGTTGGTATCATCCACATGGAAGTCGTCACTGTCCGGACCGCCTACCAGAGCACCCCAGAGTACATGCACCTGATCCACCGGTTCAAGAGCAGTGAGCGTCTTGGAGCCGTGGGAAGCACGGTGATGCGGATGGCATGCACCATTTTCCAGATCGTAGCCGACAATGTACGCACGTCCCATCGGGTTGTCACCCATGATGTACTGCATCTGTCCGTAAGACCAGTCTGCAAAGGTCATATCGCCGGTTTCCTTGGCATAAACCAGAGCCTCCAGCTGTGCAGCAGCGTCATATCTTGCAGAGCCGTATTCATTCAGCATTGAGAAGCCAGCCGGAGTCTTGGCAAGCCATGCACCGTCCGCTGTCGGCAGATCAGCGATCTCCTCCGCTGTGATGGTGGTGTTCCAGAGCGTGTCATCGGGTCCGAAATACTTGTGCTCAGTCACCGGAACCTCAAAATCCGCAGCCGCCGCATCCGCTGCACCCATACCCGACCAGTATTCCAGATTCCAGCGGAAAATGTACCAGTCACGGCGGGTATTGGTGATGGGAGCAAGCTTTGCAAATACGCCGCCCCAGACAGTATCCCAGCAGTGCACCCAGATATTCTGCCAGCAGTTGCCGGTGTCTGCAATGATTCTCTTCAGGTAGCCAGTGTAGGGATGTGCACCCATGTCACCGGTCACAGTTTCATCCACACGAATGATGTCCTCGATGTAGTCATAATTGCCCGTGCACTCGTACAGCCAGACAGCCGCCCAAGCCAGTTCATCATAGTCATAGCTGGACTCATAGAAACCGCCGTCATAACCAAGGCTTGTGACCTCGTTGCCCTCTTCTTCGGTGTGGGTGGCAACCGCAAATTCATAGAGCTTGATCGCCGCATTCAGGGATTCCTCCGCATACTCCGGCTCGGTTTCCTTGAAGTTCAGGTAGTTGACCGCAAGGGATGCGGATACACCGGCACACATATCGGATGCGGGTGTATCCACCGTTGCAAAATATGCCGGTCTTGCGAAATCCAGCAGATTCTCATTCTGAAGCTCCGGTGCGATCCAGTAGTTATGGTCGATTTTGCCCTCGCCGACCTGATAGCAGAACGCCAGAACATCGCCGTTTTCATCGTAGTACAGGCATTTGAGGTAGTAGTCGTTCATCCAGTGCAGGATGTCCTCGATATGCCACTGCAAACCTGTGTCGATGTAGGCATCACGGAATTCATAGTAGCCCCAGCCCACGGTCGATGCCGCATAGCTGCCCGGCAGACAGAATTTTACATGGTCGCCGGCATCGTGCATGCCGCCTGCAACGTCGATCGTGCCGTCACCGTCCGGATCGAGAATGTCACGATGCTCGTCAATGAATTCCTGTGACAGGTTCGTGCCCTTGAAATCCTCCCCCATGGGGATCAGCGGAACCGCTGCATCCTCCACATGGCAGTCACCACGCCACTCCAGATTGCCGCCGGTAATGCCGCAGCCGCACTTGTTGGCATCGTAGAAGTACATGGACAGCTGCAATGCCTTGGCAAAGTTGACATCCACTGCCGCCCCCGTGCTCTCCGTTGGATCCGTTTCCGCAGCGGAAGCCGCAGTCGGAACCAGAAGTGCAGCACAGGTGGTAAGGGCAAGGAGTCGTTTAAGTAATTTTTTTGTTTTCATGCTTAACCCTCTTTTCGTTTTTTTACGAGTTGAAATAACCCTGTAGCTTTATACAATTATTGTAGCTGATTTAAACTAAAATGTCAAGAGATTTTGAAAAATAATTTGATTTTCTGTGAATCAAAAGCAAATTTACTTAAAATTCACCTAATTTTTGATTACATAAGGGTTTCGTCTGCACCGGATGCAAATTTCATGGTATACAAATAGTTATAAAAACGGTATGATTTGAGGGGAGTTATCATTCTTTAGCCTGCTAACATCAAGAACAAAAACTAATTTACATTTTCATCATAGATTACATGAATGTTTCCGGAAGCACAAAATAGATTTGTTCTGTAAAATACGAGATATATTCATTTTGATTGTGCATAATGCACTAAAAACAGAAACACGAAAATGTTTCAGATGCAGAATCAACAAAAAACGGCGGTTTACAAATTATACACAAAAATATATGAAAATTGTAAACACTTTTGGTGAAAATCATGTATAATTAATAATAGATGGGGAAAATTCTTGTGAATCCCCAGCAAAAGAGAATGAATAGAAAAATACAAACGGTAGATTGGGACGGAGGAAATCCAATTATTTTTGGAAAGGTGTGTCGAATATGTTAAGACAGAAGATGAGAAAAGTGAAAGCAGCCATTGCAGCAGGTGTATTTGCGGTATCCGCATTTGCTGCACCCCTCGCAGCGGTTCCGGAGGCTGAGGTACAGCCGATGACGGTTTCCGCAGCGGATGTGAATGATGATTACGCAAGACTTTTGCAGCATACGCTGTACTTCTACGATGCCAATATGTGCGGCAAGAATGCAGCGGAACGCAGCCAGATGGAGTGGAGAGGGGACTGCCACACAGGTGACGATGTGGACGGCGGTTTCCATGACGCAGGCGACCACGCAATGTTCGGTCTGCCGCAGGGCTACACAGCTTCCACGCTCGGCTGGGGCTACTATGAATTCAAGAGTGCCTATGATGAACTCGGTCAGACCGCCCACCTCAAGGCGATCATGGATCATTTTGCTGAATTCTTCCGCAACTCCACAGTGCTGAACTCCGACGGCAGCGTGGCACGTTTCTGTTACCAGAAGGGAAACGGTGATACGGATCATTCTTATTGGGGAACACCGGAAAACCAGACCAACTCCCGTCAGCAGTACTGGACGACCAACAGTGCAAGTGATATTGCTGCGGAATATGCGGCTGCACTTGCCCTGAATTACCTGAACTTCGGCAATGCAGAGGATCTGAAGTATGCAGAGGCTCTGTACGCATTCTCCACCAAGTACAATTCTGTTGCAACTGACGGCCCGTCCGGTTTCTATAATTCCAGCGGCTGCACGGACGAACAGGCATGGGCAGCAGGCTGGCTGTACATCGCCACCGGCACACAGAGCTACAAGACAGATTGTGCCAACAAGCAGCAGAACATCTACTGGGTACATGGCTGGGATAACACCTCCCTCGGTGCATCCTGCGTATATGCCCATATCACCGGCAACTGGAATAAGGTGAATTCCTACCTCAGCGGTCAGTGCACCAACCCGAATTCCTACTTCTTCATGGACAAGTGGGGCAGTGCAAGACTGAACACCACCATGCAGATGTGTGCATTGGCAGCAACCAAAAATTCCTCTGCGGACTACACCGCATGGTGCAAGGGACAGATGAATTATATCCTTGGCAGCAATCCTGCCAACACCTGCTTTGTGGTTGGCTTTGCAAATAATTCCGCCAAGAATCCGCATCACAGAGCAGCCTCCGGCATCACTGGCTGGGATGAATTCAACAGCTCCACAGCCATTGCTTCCGATGGACATGTGCTGATCGGTGCACTGGTGGGCGGTCCCTCCGATGCAGGCGGCAGTTACACCGACTCCGTACAGGATTATGTCTGCAATGAGGTTGCGATCGACTATAATGCAGGTATCGTAGGTGCGGCGGCTGGTCTGTATGAAATCTACAAAACCGGTACTCTGGATACCAGCATCACAGGCGTAGAGAAGGTCTACGGCAGCGATACACAGATCGAAGTAACCCCCGGCGAAACCACCGCCCCCTCCGAGGACGAGGAGCAGGAAGGCACTACTGCAACAACACCTCCGGTCGTGACCGAGGATGGCAGTGTCACCGTGACACTGAATCAGGTGATCGACCGCACCAATGAAAATTCCAAGACCGTCAGCGTACTGCTGAGCGATTATGTACCTTATAATGCAACACTCAACAAGGTGACCGTGAATGTCAGCTCCTCCACGGATCTCGGCAGTCTGAGCTACGGCTGCGGCATCAATCTGGATACTGCTTATAATGGCAATGACTGGTATCAGGTAGACAGCAGCATCAATCTGGGAACAAGCGGCTCCGTAGAGTTCGATACCACTGCATTCAAGGAGTATGTGGATCTGAATGGCTCCTTCATGTTCGGCATGTGGTGGAGCAATTCCACAACACTGACCGTGAACAGCATCGTGTTCGACTATGATGTACCGTCCGAATCCACCACAGAAGAAACTACCACTACGACTACCACAACTACCACAACCACTACAACCACCACGACAACAACGACAACAACCACTACAACTACTACGACGACCACTACCACAACAACAACTACTGCCACCACTACAACCCAGCCCGAAACCACAACCCAGCCCGAAACCACAACCCAGCCCGAAACCACAACCCAGCCTGAAACCACAACTCAGCCCGAAACCACAACCCAGCCTGAGACCACAACCCAGCCCGAAACCACAACCCAGCCTGAGACCACAACCCAGCCTGAGACCACAACTCAGCCTGAAACCACAACCCAGCCCGAAACCACAACTCAGCCTGAAACCACAACCCAGCCCGAAACATCCGATACAACGCAGACGGAAACCAAGCCCACATGTTATGGTGATGTCAACTGTGACGGCAAGATCAGCATTGTGGACGTTCTCGCACTGAACCTCAATCTGCTGACGGGTGCAGAACTGTCGGAAATCGGCATCCTCAATGCGGATGTCAATAAGAACGGAATCCCCGATTCCTCGGATGCACTGACCATCCTCAAGGCTGTGATCAAGATCGCAGAGCTTCCTGTGATCTGATGATGGATCGACTCGATCCCCCTCATTCCGG
Source organism: Oscillospiraceae bacterium (assembly GCA_017462785.1). Taxonomy (GTDB): domain Bacteria; phylum Bacillota; class Clostridia; order Oscillospirales; family Ruminococcaceae; genus UBA3855. Next base: position 5,705 of record JAFTQJ010000049.1, read on the forward strand.
TGAGGGGGATTTTGCTATGCTGTACAACCGATGAATCGTACCAAAATACAGATTTTTACAGTAAATCACAGCATAATTCACATAATGTTCATGAAAAACAAGCAAAAAAATACACACTATCTCAAAATAACGATAGTATTTGGAACGAATATTCTTTTCGTTTGTGCAATGCGTATAAATGCGATGGCGTGGGATGATGCGGTTTTGCATAAATTCAATAAAATTCCAGGTGTTCATATATAGGAAATAAAAAGGAAATTTTGTGTTCATCACTTTTTGTGAAAATGGTGTATAATTAATAATGATGATGAAAATTCTTTGTGCAAAAGATGAAAATTCACCATTACCGCTGCCGCAGTAAAAGAGGGTACGGCGGAATCACAGCGGTTCAATTTCTGAAAAGGAAGGTAATGATTATGGCAAAGAAAATGAACAGAGTCAAGGCAGCACTTGCCGGAGCACTCTTTGCAGTGTCCGCACTTGCAGTACCGGCAACATTGCCGGAGCAGATGGCAGATTTTGCAGCGAGAGATGCAGTTCTAACCGCATCCGCAGCAGATTATGACAACTATGCAAAACTGCTCCAGTACTCCATGTATTTTTATGATGCGAATATGTGCGGCAACGCAGTAAGCGAGATGACCGGTCTTGACTGGAGAGATGACTGCCACACAGCCGACGATGTGGACGGCGGTTTCCACGATGCTGGTGACCATGCGATCTTCGGTCAGCCTCTGGGCTATTCCTTCTCCACACTCGGCTGGAGCTTCTATGAGTTCAAGGATGCATACGAGGCAACAGGTCAGACTGCACATCTTCAGATGCTGACTGACTACGCTTGCAGATATTTCAGAGATTCCGCAGAGCTGAACGACAGCGGCGAAGTTGTAAGATTCTGCTACCAGAAGGCGAACGGTGACGAGGACCACGCTTACTGGGGACCTCCGGAGAAGCAGGGCAACACCCGTAAGCAGTACTGGACAGAAAACAGTGCAAGTGACATCGCCGCAGCATATGCAGCAGCACTCGCCCTGAACTACATCAACTTCGGCAATGAAGAGGATCTGAAGTACGCAGAGGCTCTCTATGCATTCTCCACCAAGTACAACAAGATCGAAACGGACGGCCCGACAGGATTCTACGCAAGCAAGAGCTGTGAGGATGAGCAGGCATGGGCTGCTGGCTGGCTGTATCTGGCTACCAATAATGAAAGCTACAAGAACGACTGTGCATCCAAGCAGGCAAGCCCTGGCTGGGTACATGGCTGGGAAAACAACACGCTCGGTGCAGCATGTGTTTACGCACATATCACAGGCGACTGGAGCAAGGTCAATTCCTACCTGAGCAGCAAGTGCAAGAATCCGGATTCTTACTACTTCCTCGACAAGTGGGGCAGTGCAAGACTGAATGCTTCCATGCAGATGACTGCACTGGTCGCTTCCAAGAATTCCGATGCTGACTACACTGAATGGTGTAAGGGTCAGATGAACTATCTGCTCGGCAACAACCCTGCAAATACCTGCTTTGTTATCGGCTATGCAGACAATTCTGCACGCAACGCTCACCACAGAGCTGCATCCGGCTACATGGGCTGGAGTGCATTCAATAGTGCAACAGAAATCAGCCCGACGGACGGCAAGGTTCTGGTAGGTGCACTGGTAGGCGGTCCTTCCGATGCAAGCGGCACCTATGAGGACTCCATTCAGGACTATGTATGCAACGAGGTTGCTTGTGACTACAATGCAGGTCTGGTAGGTGCAGCCGCTGGTCTGTACTCCTTCTTCCAGACCGGTGAGGTTGAAACCTCCATCCCCGGCGTTACTAAGATCTATGATAAGAACTCCGTAGCTCCCGATCCAGAGGATACACTCCCGACTGAAACTGAGCCTGAGATCGAAGAGGGTAATGGCAAGTACACACTCGAAGTCAACGAGAAGTACACCTATGCAAACATGGAAGAAAAGATGATCGGCTGGGAATGGGCAAGTTTTGGTATTCCGGAGGGCGAAAGACCCTACAAGGTTGAAGTAAACATTTCCAAGAACAGTGTCGCTGCAAGCTGTGTCGGCACATGGCAGGGTGCATTCGGCAGCTCCACAAGTGTGGAAGAGGATGGCTACTGGACACAGGGCTCCGATCAGGAAGTTTACATCGGTGATCCGAGCGGTACAGTTACATGGGAGATCGACGAGGCAACCCGTGAAATCATCCAGCTGGAATTCGGCGGCGAGCTGAAGTGGGGCGTTTGGTGGATCGACTGCGGCAGATTCGTTGTAGACTCTATTGTAGTATATACTGAGAGCACCGGCGAAGTTGTTGATCCGACCGAGGACACAGAGCCGACTGAGGATACAGAGCCGACCGAGGACACAGAGCCGACTGAGGACACAGAGCCGACCGAGGACACAGAGCCGACTGAGGACACAGAGCCGACCGAGGAATCCACAGATCCTTCCACTCCTGCTGATACAGCAGTTTATGGTGACGTGAACCTCGATGGCAAGGTAAGCATTGCAGACGTACTGACACTGAACAAGAACCTGATGGCTGGTGAAGCTCTCAGCGAAGAGGCACAGAAGAACGCTGACGTTGACCGTGACGGCAAGCCCACTTCTGCTGACGCACTGAATCTGCTCAAGTATACCATCAAGGTAGTAGATACACTCCCTGTTGCATAACTTTATGAACAAATTTTGCACCTCTCCGGTCTGGAGAGGTGCATTTTTTTGGCAAATTATGAACGAAATCAGAGCCGGAAATCGGTTTTGATTTACTGAATTCACGGAATTTTAATATTTCGTATGAATTCGGAATGGTCGGATGAAGGGCGAATTTGCCGGAAATCCGCTTTTCAGAATGAAACTTGTGCAATGCGGATGAAATAGTAGCACTATCTTGACTTCACCTTGATGGATTTTCACAAAAATCTCATTTTCACAGTTTAGACATGAAATGTTCTTAAAAAGTTAATCACTTATTGTGTAAATAGTGTATAATTAGTACAGATGATGAAAATTCTTTGTACAAAAAATGAATTTTCGCAAGTCTGTTACAGCTGATATGGTTCGGAGGGGGACTGTATCTGCAATATTTTACAAAAAGGAAGGCGATTTATCCATGTTGAAAAGGAAAGCGAGCAAGATCGCAGCAGCACTGGCAGGTATGGCGTTTGCAGTATCCGCAGTAACCGCACCGATGCCCGAGCTGAAGAATCTTTCCGCAGTACAGGAGGCTGCGATTACAGCATCCGCAGCGGATTCTGACAACTATGCAAGACTTCTGCAGTACTCTCTGTATTTCTACGACGCAAATATGTGCGGTACGCAGGTAAGTGAAAAGAACGCTCTGAACTGGAGAGGCGACTGTCACACGGGCGACGATGCTGACGGCGGTTTCCATGACGCAGGCGACCACGCAATGTTCGGTCTGCCGCAGGGCTATACCGCATCCACACTGGGATGGGGCTACTATGAATTCAAGGATTCCTATGACAAGACCGGTCAGACAGAGCACCTGAAGCTCATCACCGATCATTTCTGTGAATTCTTCAAGGCATCCACCAAGCTCGACGGCAGCGGCAATGTACAGAGCTTCTGCTACCAGAAGGGCGACGGTGACGAGGACCACGCTTACTGGGGTCCGCCTGAGAAGCAGAGCAACAGCCGCAGACAGTTCTGGACATCCAGCGGTGCAAGTGACATTGCCGCAGAATATGCAGCAGCACTGGCTCTGAACTACATCAACTTCGGCAATGCAGAGGACCTGAAGTATGCAAAGGCACTCTACAAGTTCTCCACACAGTACAATCAGGTGGCAACTGACGGCCCGAACGGTTTCTACAAGTCCTCCAGCTGCACCGATGAACAGGCATGGGCAGCAGGCTGGCTGTACCTTGCAACCAATGAGGGTTCCTACAAGAGCGACTGTGCTTCCAAGCAGCAGCAGTACCTCGGCTGGGTTCACGGCTGGGAGAATGTTGGTCTGGGTGCAGCATGTGTTTATGCACATATCACCAATGACTGGAGCAAGGTAAACAGCTACCTCGGCGGTCAGTGCACCAACCCCAACAGCTACTTCTTCATGGATAAGTGGGGCAGTGCAAGACTGAATGCAGCAATGCAGATGTGTGCACTGGTTGCAACCAAGAATTCCTCCGCTGACTACTCCGCATGGTGCAAGGGTCAGATGAACTATCTGCTCGGCAGCAATCCGGCAAATACCTGCTTTGTTGTTGGCTTTGCAGGCAATTCCGCAAAGAATGCACACCACAGAGCAGCATCCGGCTACAATAGCTATGATGAGCTTGGCAACAACCAGCAGTACAGCTCCAACGGCAAGGTACTGGTAGGTGCACTGGTAGGCGGCCCGTCCGATGCAGGCGGTACTTATCAGGATGTCATTTCCGACTATGTATGCAACGAGGTTGCTCTTGACTATAATGCAGGTCTGGTAGGTGCAGCAGCAGGTCTGTACTCCATCTACGGCACAGGCTCCACTGATTCCAGCATCGCTGGTGCAACCAAGGTTTACAGCGGTTCCTACACACCGCAGCAGACCACACCGGTACAGACTACCGCAACAACCAAGCAGACAACAACTACCTCCAAGCAGACGACCGCAACCACCGGACAGACAAACACCACTTCCAAGCAGACAACAACTGCTACACAGAACAACAATAACAACAACACTTCCGGCGGCTACGAGATCAAGCCGAACCAGAAGATCGTATACAGCCAGCTTCCGGCAGATGACAAGATGATCGGCTGGGAATGGGCAAGCTTCGGCATTCCGGCAGGCGAGAAGCCTACCAAGGTAGAGATCAAGATCTCCGCATCCGGCAATATCGGCAAGTGGCAGGGTGCATTCGGTTCCTCCACAAGCGTAGCACCGGGCTATTGGACACAGACAGAGGATATGCAGCAGGTGATCTCCGGCAACTCCGGCACCATCACATGGGACATCAGCTCTGCTGACTCCAGCATCATCCAGACCCAGTACGGCGGCGAGCTGAAGTGGGGCATCTGGTGGGTAGACTGCGGCACCATCACCATTGATTCCATCAAGGTATATACCAATGGTTCCAATTCTTCCGTATCCACCACAGCTACACAGACAGCAACCACTCCCAGACAGACAACCACGACCACTGTTAACAACAACAATAACAACAACTCCAACAACGGCGGCTACACCATCAAGCCGAATCAGAAGATCGTATACAGCCAGCTTCCGGCAGATGACAAGATGCTCGGCTGGGAATGGGCAAGCTTTGGTATTCCGTCAGGTGAGAAGCCTACCAAGGTAGAGATCAAGATCTCCGCATCCGGCAATATCGGCAAGTGGCAGGGTGCATTCGGTTCCTCCACAAGCGTAGCACCGGGTTACTGGACACAGACAGAGGATATGCAGCAGGTGATCTCCGGCAACTCCGGCACCATCACATGGGACATCAGCTCCGCTGATTCCAGCATCATCCAGACCCAGTACGGCGGTCAGCTGAAGTGGGGCGTATGGTGGATCGACTGCGGTACCTTTACCATTGATTCCATCACAGTATACACTGGCAATGGCACTGCATCCACAACTGCCACTACCAGACAGACAACCACCACAACCAAGCGTACCACCACAACTACCACTACAACGACTACAAACAACAACACCACTGCTAAGAAGTACGGTGACGTAAACGGTGACAATACCGTCAGCATCGCAGACGTTCTGGCACTGAACAAGAACCTGCTCGCAGGTTCTGCCCTGAGTGCAGAAGGTGCAAAGAATGCCGATGTCAACAAGAATGGCAAGCCTGATTCTGCCGATGTAATGATGATCCTTCAGGCAGCGATCGGTCTGATCAAACTTTCCTGATTTGATTCCTGACAGTTTCTTTTCATTTTTCATTCATTTGCAGAAACTCCGCAGACAAACATCTGCGGAGTTTTTGCGTCTGCCCATCAAAAATGCTCCGCATTTGCATGCGGAGCATTTTGCTGTTAGGCTGCTTAAAGCACCTTGGAGAGAAATTCCTTTAATCTGGGATTCTGCGGATTGGAGAAAAACGCCTGCGGTTCATTTTCCTCCATGATCTGTCCATTGTCCATGAAGATCACACGGGAGGCGACCTCTCTGGCAAAGCCCATCTCATGCGTCACGACCACCATTGTCATGCCCTCGGCTGCAAGCTCACGCATCAGCTCAAGCACTTCGCCGACCATTTCAGGGTCGAGTGCGGAGGTTGGTTCATCAAAAAGGAGCACATCCGGATTCATCGCCAGAGAACGTGCAATCGCAATTCTCTGCTTCTGACCGCCGGAGAGCTGGTTCGGATACTGCTCCGCCTTGTCGGAAAGTCCGACCTTTTTCAGAAGCTCATCCGCCTTGGCATTTGCTTCCTGCTGGCTCATCAGACCGAGCTTGACGGGAGCAAGCGTAATGTTTTTGCGGATGGTCAGGTGGGGGAATAGGTGGAAATGCTGGAACACCATGCCCATTTTCTCACGGACTGCATGGAGCTGCTTGTCGTTCATGGAGGTCATATCCTCGCCCTCGAAGCGGATCACACCGGAGGTGGGCTGCTCCAGACGGTTCAGGCAGCGGAGAAAGGTGCTCTTTCCCGAGCCGGACGGCCCGATGATGACCACCTTTTCACCCTTTTCGATCGTGGTGGTGATGCCTTTGAGGATGTGCAGCTCACCAAAACGCTTGTGTAATTCTTTAACCTCGATCACTCTTGGACAGCCTCCTTTCAAGACGGGATACGAGCCAGCTCAGGAGCATGACCATAATGAGGTAGATCAATGCAACAGCGAGCAGCGGCAGGAATGCCTCATAGGTCGCACTGCGGATGATGTCGCCGCCCTTCGTCAGGTCGGTCAGTGCGATGTAGCCGGCAACGGAGGTTTCCTTCAGCAGAACGATGAATTCATTCGCCAGAGCCGGCAGAATATTGCGGATCGCCTGCGGTAAAATAATATGGATCATGGTGCGTGTGTAGTTCAGACCAAGGCTCGCACCAGCCTCAAACTGACCATTGTCGATGGACATGATACCGGAACGCACGATCTCAGCCACATATGCAGCCGAGTTCAGACCGAATGCCAGCACCGCCACAAATATTTTGTCAACATTGATCGAAGCGAAGATGACAAAGTAGATGATGAGGAGCTGTACGACAACGGGTGTTCCTCTGATGACGGTCAGGTAGATTTTGGCGAGGAAATTGAGGAATTTCAGTCTGCCGGTTTTGTCATGCGTCGCACGGATGACTGCAAGCAGGAAGCCGAGGATCACGCCGACGATGACCGCAAAGAAGGTCACGATCAGCGTGGTTTTCAGACCGTCTGCAAGGTACATCCAGCGATCGTCCTCAATGAAGGTCGAGTACAGCTTGTCGCCGAATTGTGTAAAGAAATTCACTGCCGCCTCCTTAGTCCTTGCGAACGATGATGACCTGTGTGGAAACTGCGTAGCCCTGTGTAAAGGAAACGTTCTTCTCACGGTCGGGCGTTACGGACAGACCGGCAACACCCACGTCCGCCTTACCGGAATCTACGGCAGCAATAATGGAATCAAATTCCATGTTCTCCACCACCAGCTCCATGTCCAGCACGTCGCAGACAGCCTTCATCATGTCCACGTCAATGCCTACGATCTCGCCGCCCTCCATGCTCTCATAGGGCGGAAATTCAGCGTTTGTTGCCATTACCAGAGTACCATTGGTATTTGTGGTATCCTCCGGAACATAGGAAACATAGTCTGCCTCATCACCGATCCAGTGGGAAGTGATCTCTGCCAGTGTGCCGTCCTCCTTGAGCTGTGTCAGGGCGTTGTCGATCTTCTCACCCAGCTCGTCATTGCCCTTCTTGTAGGCGATGGCATATTCTTCTTCCACGAACGGATCGGGGAGGATCTGGAGAGTATCGTTCTTTTCAACGAATACCTTTGCCGGCTCGCTGTCAATGATCACAGCGTCCACCTTGCCCTGTTTGAGAGCCTGCACAGCATCCGCACCCTTGTTGTACGGCTCGACTGTTGCATCCTCCACGTCGCCTGCGAAGATGTAGCCGGTCGTGCCAAGCTGACAGCCGATGGTCTTGCCGACCAGATCGTCCGCACTGTGGACTGTGTTTGCCGGCACACTGCCGCATGCAGTCAGAGTGACAGCCAGCAGTGACAATGCCGCTGTCAGAGAGAGAGTTTTTTTCATCATGTTTAATTCCTTTCATTTTGGATTGCACCGCCTTTCAAGGTGAGTGCACTTACTTACTATTATAATCGAAAGTCAGAAAAAAAGCAAGTGTTATTGAAAGATTCCGCAAAATTCCGCAGCATTCAGGGGACGGAAAAAATTTTGCATTACCCCCTTGACAAATTCTGCTGGTTGTGGTATACTATATTCAGTTAGCAGATGCTAACCAAAAGGAGGAACGAAGATGAGTGTAGTTGTGATCGGCGGCAATGACCGCATGGCAACACGATATAAGGACATCTGCAAGTCCTACAACTGTAAGGCGAAAGTGTTTACGCAGATGCCCTCCGACTTTGAGAATAAACTGGGAAATCCCGATTTGATGATCGTTTTCACCAATACCTGTTCCCATAAGATGGTGGGCAGCGTGAATCGGCGATCTGCAAAGCATGACATTCCGGTAGCAAAGATCCACAGTGCGAGTGTCAGTGCATTGAAGCAGGTGCTCGAACAGTACTGCGGATGATCGGAGAACACCCCCATCCTGCATGCGGATACAGGGAATCATACAACCGCAGGTTAGCTGAGTCTAACCAAAGAAAGGAGAAGAACCATGGGAAATGCAGAATACAGAAATTTCGGACAGAAGCTTGCAAGGCATGCCGCCCCGACGCTCTTGGGGATCAAGTGTGCAAATCTGGTTTCTCTGAGCAAGAGCGAGTTTGATGTGGATGTCCATTCCAAGGGCTTCAACAGCCGTGCGGCGGTCAGGGGACTGCAAAGCCGGATCCTTTGTGAATGCAAAAACCGCATCCTCCTGCTGGTTTATCGGGAGAAGCTCCTTTCTGCAAGGCTTGCCGATCCGCAGGCGAGGGAAATGCTGACAGCGTGCGGCTATCCTGCTGATGGCGATCTGGAAGTCTGTCTTGCGGTGCTTTCCGAACGGATCCGTAAGAACGGCGATTTTCCGCATGAGATCGGAATTTTCCTTGGTTATCCTCTGGAGGATGTTGTCGGATTCATCGAGAACCACGGGGAAAATTTCAAGCTCTGCGGATGCTGGAAGGTGTACGGATGTCCGGAAAATGCAAGACGGACATTTGCGAATTACGAAAAGTGCAGAAATTTTCTGTGCGGCAAATTGAACGAGGGTACGGATCTTTATCAGGCTCTCAAAATTTCATAACGGAGGTATTGACAATGAAAGCAGCGGTAATTTACTGGAGTGCAACGGGCAACACGGAGGCAATGGCAAAGGCGGTCGCAGAGGGGGCAGGTGCGGAGCTGTTCACAGTTTCCGAGTTCACCGGCAGCGTGGAGGACTATGATGCAATTGCATTCGGCTGTCCGGCGATGGGTGCGGAAGTGCTGGAAGAGGACGAATTCGAGCCGTTCTTCACCGACGCAGAAACCAGGCTTGCAGGCAAAAGGGTAGCTATTTTCGGCTCCTATGGCTGGGGTGACGGCGAGTGGATGCGGAACTGGGAGGAGCGTGTCAAGGCACAGGGCATTGCACTTGTCGGTGATGCCGGTCTGATGCTCAACGAAATGCCCGATGATGACGGTCTGGAGCAGTGCCGTGCATTGGGTAAGGCACTTGTTGGCTGAATATCGCACAGAAGCCCCTGCCATGCGGCAGGGGCTTCTTTCATTCAGCTGTAATCTCTGCGGTCGAAAACCGAAGTACCTTTGCAAGCTCAGCGAGCGTCAGCTCGACCTGATAGCCGGTCTTTCCGGCACTGAAAATAATGGTTTCCTGCATTTCCGCACTGGCATCAATGACTGTGCGGAATGCTTTTTTCATCCCGATGGGGGAGCAGCCGCCGTGGACATAGCCCGTCAGCGGAAGCAGTTCTTTCTGCGGCAGCATCTTCACGCTTTTTTCTCCCACGGATTTCGCCGCTTTTTTGAGATCAAGCTCCGCCGCCACCGGAATCACAAAAACGTAGTACGCCCCCGATGCACTGACCGTTACGAGCGTCTTGAACACCTGTGCAGGCTCCTGTCCGAGCACCCGTGCCACTTCCACGCCGCTGACCGCAGCCGTGTCCGCATAGCAGTGACTCTCGTAGACGATTTTCTTTTTATCCAGTATCCGCATGACGTTGGTTTTGATTTCCATGATGTGTTTCACCTCTATATAATTAAATCAGCCCCATACGAATGTATGGGGCTGATTTGGCGTGCCTGGAGGGACTCGAACCCCCGACCTACTGGTTCGTAGCCAGTCACTCTATCCAGCTGAGCTACAGGCACGTCTGTCTCACGAACCTTATATATTATAGCACATCTTGCAGGACTTGTCAAGCTTTTTTTCAAATTTTTTTGAAAAAATTTGAAAAAACTGAAAAGATGCGGAATATCGGCAAAAGAAAACCCCCGCCGTTTGGCGGGGGAAAGAGAGTGGTAGTAAAAATCGAAAATATTAGTCCTCGTCGGGTTCGAGTACCGCATAGCCCTCGTCCTCACGCTGGTAAACAACGCAGGTCTTGCCGGATGCGGCATCCTTGAACATGAAGAAGGAGTGTCCGAGCATGTTCATCTGAAGAATTGCTTCCTCCACGGTCATCGGACGGAGATCGAAGGTCTTGCGGCGGATGACAGTGAAGTCTGCCTGCTCCTCTGCTGCTTCCTGCATCTCATCCTTGAATGCGGTGTCCTTCAGCCGCTTTTCCAGACGGGTCTTATTCTTGCGGATCTGGCGGATGATCTTGTCGATCGCTGCATCCAGTGCATCACGCTTGTCCTCAGCAGTCTGCTCAGAACGATAGATCATCTGGTTGTAGCGAACGGTCAGTTCGAGTACGATCTTGCCTTTGAGCTCGGTCAGCATCAGCTTTGCATCAGCTTCATCACCGAAGAACTTGTCGAGCTTTGCACTCAGACGCTGTTCAGCGTATTCGGTAAAGGAATCAGAAATCTGCATCTTCTTAGCGTTTAATGTAATTTTCAATAGGGGTTCCTCCTTTACATGGAATCCTTGCGGCTTCCATTGATGATATGTATATTATAACATATTCACAGAAAAATTTCAAGTACTTTTCTGAAATTTATTGAAATTTATGAAAAGTAATGAGAAATCCGCAGGATTTGGGCAAATCAGGTTGCAGATTCTGAAAAAATGTATTATAATGTATATGGAAAAGCCGGAAAAAAGAGGGGGAACCTTCAGGCTTCAGGGGGGCAGCTGTCCTTTGAAATGATGAAGAGCCATGCACCGCTTTTCTGCGAACGAAAAAACAGGAGGAAGATCCATGTCTGAATTAATGGAAATGTTAGCATCTCTGGATGTGCCCGACCTCGTACTCTGTGCGATCGCCGTGGTCATCCTCGATGTATTTGCACTTTGTGTGATACTGGCAGTCACACGGGAAACCAAGCTTTGCCGGAAACGCTGGCAGAAGCTCAGTGCCAATATGGAGCTGCGGTACAATGACCAGCACTATCCGCTTGAAGCGGATGAAATTCTGCTCGGGCGGCATATCTCCGCCGACATCCGTTTCCCCGACCCGTCCGTGTCACGCTACCACGCAGTCATGACCGTTTCCAACGGTGTCTGGAGCATTACCGACCTCAATGCACGGGGCGGCACGTTCGTCAATGAACGCCGCATCCATCAGGTACGCCTGATGCCGGGGGACGAGGTGCGGCTCGGCAATGCCGTCATGCGGTTCGGCAGGCAGAAGCCGCCGCAGCCCAAGGACGCAGGAAAGGAGAACCGCCATGTATAAAAACGGACTGACCTATTTCAGTGCCATTGCACTGCTGTTTCTGACGCACTTGTCCATGCTCGGCATCGTGCTGGTACGGGGCAATTATGAATCCCCAGCCGATCTCATGCTCCTGACCGCCGGCGTGCTTGCTCTTGACGTGGGCTATATCATCGTCACCGGCATCTACAAGCAGATGACCTATACCACCGATTTCATGCTCCTGTGCGTACTCGGCATGAGCCTGATTTTCCAATCCTGCTTCGGCGGTGTCCATCTTTCTTTCAAGCATCTGATTACCTGCATTGCGGCACTTGTTCTGTGTCAAGCAGGATTCCTGCTGACACGCAACCACGAGTGGATCAGAACCAGAAAGAAATACATCTATATCATCATCGGCGTACTGATCCTCAGCATTCTGCTGCTGACGGGCGACCGGAGCATGTGGATCAACATCGGTTCCTTCTCACTCCAGCCCTCGGAATTCATCAAGCCCTGTTTCATCCTCATCTGTGCCGCCTCCATCGTGGAGCTGCACAAGAAGATCAAGATCTTATTTTTCTACGTTTCCAAGGACACGCTCTGCCTCTGCGGTGCGGCACTCGTGATCTTTGCACTGCAATGGTGGTGCCGTGACCTCGGCAGCCTGCCGACCTTTGCGGCAGTATTCGCCTGTGCACTGGTCTGCCGCTTTTGCTATCCGAGAGCGAAGATCTCCAGAACCGCCCTCGGCATTCTCGGCGGCGTTGCAGCGGTCGTGCTGATCGTTGCATGGAATCTTGCCCCTGCCTATGTGCAGGACCGCCTGCATGTGGACATCTGGGCGGATCAGTACGGCAATGGCTACCAGCAGTGTCAGGCACTCATCGGCATTGCAAGGGGCGGTTGGCTGGGACTTGGACCCGGTCAGGGTTACCTGCACAATGTTTTTGCCTATGAATCGGACATTGTATTCTCCACCATCTGCGAGGAGTGGGGTCTGCTCTATGCGTTCCTGACCGTCATCCTCATCCTGATGATGCTCATGATCCCGCTGATGAATCCCCCCAAGAACTATTACCATGCCATGGTCGCTGACGGCGTTGTAGCGGTCTTTGTGGCACAGATGGCACTGAATATTTTCGGTTCCTGCAACCTCATCCCGTTCACCGGCGTGACACTGCCCTTCATCTCCATGGGCGGCAGCTCCATGATGACCTGCGGCTTCCTGATCGGCATGCTCAAGGCGACCCAGTCGCCGCTGTTCCGCCACCAGCAGGAAACCGAACAACCCGAGAAAAAGAAAAGCAGGAAGTCTGCAAAAACTGCAAAGCCTGCAAGACCTGCGGAAAAGGAGGTAAATGCATGAAAAGCATCCGACGTGCCCAGCATCTGATCACATTGATGCTGCTGGCATTTCTGACAGGTATGGGCGTGCTGATCTGGAAGCTCCAGTCCGAAGCCGCTTTCTACATATCGCATTCCAATAAGGTTTCCCTCGGCTGTGTCTATGACCGCAATGGTGATGTCCTGTTCGATCCCAATGCCGGCAAGGATACCTACAATGCGGAGCATTTCCTTGATGTGGGTAATTTCATCGGCGATGATTCCAAGCAGATGACCAACACCCTTGTCATGAAAAACAAGGATATGCTGACGAATTTCAGCTTTATGCTCGGTGTGCAGGAAAACGGCAGAGCCGCAGTAAACACGACCCTCGATCATGCGGTGAACCGGAAAGTCTATGACGCATTCGGCAGCAAGGACGGCTGTGCCGTTGCATACAACTATGTGACGGGCGAGATTTATGTCTGCCTGAGCAAGCCGAGCATCAACATCCTGAACAATTACACCGACCTTGAAACACTGGCGGAGGGCAGCATGCTCTGCAAGGCGTTCCATCCGACTGTGCCGGGGTCCACACAGAAGATCTTCACCACCATTGCCGCACTTGAGGAGATGGGGGAGGAGAAGCTCTATGAAAAGCAGTACAACTGCACCGGCAGCTATGTGAACAAGGAAGGCAAGACCATCAAGTGCCACGAGGAGGGCGGTCACGGCATGCAGAACATCAGCGAAGCATTTGCCAACAGCTGCAATCCCTATTTTGCACAGCTGGTCGAGGATCCCGACCTGCCCCTTTCCACGATCAAAAAGGTCTATGAAAAACTGGGCTATGATGTGAATGACTCCGGTGAAACGGAGCTGTCTGTCAACGGCATCACAAGCTACACCGCCTCCACCACGCTCAACAGCTCGGAGGAATTCCATACCCAGTGGGGCTGTATGGGACAGGGCGAAACGCTCGTCAGTCCCCTCCAGCTCATGGTCTGGCAGAGTGCCATTGCCAACGAATCCGGTAAGGCAACCATGCCCTACCTCATCGCAAATGCCGCAAAGGTCAACGGTGATCTGACTGCCTTTGCAAAAACAGAAACAGGCGACCGGATGTTCTCCGAGGATGCAGCTCACGCAGTCCGCAGCATCATGCTTGAGAACGGTGCGGACAATTACGCCAATGTGCTCTCCGGCACAACGATCGGTGTCAAAAGCGGCACTGCACAGATCGGCAATGCAAAGACGGAGAATTCCCTGCTTGCCGGATTTGTGGATGATCCGGAATTCCCGGTGGCATTCTGCATCGTGATCGAGAACCGCCGATCCGGAGAGGTGAGCACCTCCACGATCGCATCCGTCCTCTTGCAGGAGCTGAAAGCGAGCCTGAACGAATAACCCCGCATGTCCTGCTTTTCCGGAAGCAGGACATGCGAATTTTATGGAGTACAGTAACGATTTACTGTAAGAAAGAGAGGAACCAATGAAAAAAAGCGTATACAAACGTGCCCTCCTCCTTGCCGTCCCCATGATGATCCAGAACGGCATCACCAACGCCGTTGCACTGGTGGATAATGTCATGGTGGGCAGCCTCGGAACGGAGGCAATGACGGGTGTTTCCATTGTGGGACAGTTGATTTTTGTGTTCAATCTTGCGATATTCGGCGGACTTTCCGGCCCCGGTATCTACGCAGCACAGTTTTTCGGTCAGGGAAATCTGGACGGTTTCCGTCATTCCTTCCGCATGAAAGCGTGGATCTGCCTGACCTGCCTGCTGGCTGGCGTCAGCGTATTCCTCTGTTTTCCGGAACAGCTCATCGGGCTGTACCTGCACGGCGAGAGCGAAAGCGTCGATCCGGTGCTGACCATGCAGTATGCCAAGGATTACCTCATGATCATGCTGCTGGGTCTGCCGTTCTTCGCAGTGACGCAGATCTACAGCTCCAGTCTGCGGGAAACCGGCGACAGCATCAAACCCATGCTTGCCGGCGTTTCATCCGTTGTGGTGGATGTCGTGTTCAACTACCTGCTGATCTATGGCAAGTTCGGCATGCCGCAGCTCGGTGTCAGCGGTGCGGCGATCGCCACGGTGCTCGCAAGAATCGTGGAATGCGGCGTGGTGGTCATCTGGGCACATGCAAGGCAGGAAAAGCATGTGTTTTTACAGGGGCTTTACCGGAGCTTCACCGTTCCCTCAGAGCTTTGTGTGAAGATCCTCATCAAAGGTCTGCCCATCTTCCTGAACGAATTCCTCTGGGCAGGCGGACTTGCCGCACTGACACAGTGCTATTCCACAAGGGGACTTGAGATCGTTGCAGGACTCAACATTTCCAATGCCATCTGCAATTTGCTGAATGTGGTGTTCGTTGCCCTCGGTTCTGCGGTCGGCATTCTGGTCGGACAGCGGCTGGGTGCAGGGGAATATGACGAGGCGAAGCGTGATGCATTCAGCCTGATGTGGTTCACGGGCGGCGTGACGCTCGTGCTGACCGTCGTTCTGGGCGGCTTGTCCGGCGTATTCCCCCTGTGCTATGACACGACTGACGAGATACGGCATTACGGCACAATGTTCATTCTCATCACTGCACTGTTCTTTCCGGTACAGGGCTTCCTCAATGCACTCTACTTCACACTGCGTTCCGGCGGCAAAACGCTCATTACTTTTCTGTTTGACAGCGTGTACTCGTGGATACTGCCCGTTCCGGCGGCATTCCTGCTTTGCAGGTTCACGGATATGCCCATCCTTGCGGTCTATGCCATTGTCCAGTCCGCCGACCTCATCAAGGTCGCAGTCGGGTATATTCTCATCCGTAAGGGTGTATGGATCACGAATATTGTCAATTGATGAATAATCTGAAAACTGCTCTCCCTCCGGAACAGCATTTTTTTGAAACCAGATGCACAAATTCCCTTTCGTGGATTGTGTAGTAAGTGTAGGGGAGATCAAACCCAAGAGATGAAGGAAGTGGTAACATGAATGTGGAGAATATGGCATTGCATGCATTCCGGCAGTACGGTGATCAGGTGCTGCGGCTTGCCTGCTGTTATACAGCCGATATGCGTGAAGCGGAAGAGATCACAGCATCTGTCTTTCAGATGCTCATGGAGCAGGACCCGACAGAGATACAGGGTTTCTTGCTGCAAAATACCGCTGCACAGGGAAGAGGACTGCACCAGCACGGTGTTCTGGCTATGATGCCGGAGGATTGTGCGGCGGTGCTGTACCTGCATGATTACGAGGGCATGGAGCCGGAACGGATCGGCTCGCTCCTCGGTGAACGCACGCAGTACATTATTCAACTGCTTGAACAGGGCAGGGAATTACTTGGAAAGGAGGGAAGCGTATGACTCAGAAGGAATTTCGGAATCTCTTTGATTCCATCCGTTGCAGCGAAGAGCTGACCGCACGCATGGAAGAACTGCTCTCCGAACCGCCGGAAGGTGAATTTGCAGAGAGCGTCAGCGGTGTAACTGTCACCAGAAAACGCAGCAGATGGGCGGGCTATGCAGGTCTTGCAGCATGCCTTCTCCTTGTGACCGGAGGTGCTGTGTATTTCCTCGGGCAGGAGAGGATTCCGGCAGTGCGTCCCGATCCCGACTCGCACCCCGAAACCTCTGTGCAGACCGAACAGACCATGCTGACGGAGCATAACGCACAGAACACCGGCATCACAGAAACCGTGCCCGAAACTGCACAGAAAACCGAAGCAGAAACAACTCCCAATACCAGCCGCACACCGTCACAGACCATCATGGAAACCAGTGATATGGTCGTAACAGAAACTGTGACCGTACCGGAGGAAACCAGCACGGAACCGCTGACAGAATACGAGGAAACCACCACGACGACCACCACGGAAACAGTCCCCGAGGTGCCCGAGAGCTGGCAGAAGGCGTATCTCGAAACTGCGGAGAGCTTTGCACAGAATCCGGATTTCACGGATGTGAACTTCTCCCTCATCTATTTTGATGAGGATGATGTGCCGGAGCTGGCAGTCCACACCTATTTGACGACGCTCTACCTGTACACCTATGATGGGGGAGAAACCATTGAGCTGATCGACGGCTGGAGCTATGGTGCAATGGGCAATACGGGCTATTCCTATGTTCCGTATGCAAACAGCCTGCAAAACTACAACCATGACTACGCCGGTCTGCTCGGCTACACAAGCTACATGAGCATTACACCGGAGAAAACACTGGAAGTCACAGATGTGATCGAAACATGGAATTTCAACGATCTCAACGGCAATGGTATGCCCGATGAGGGAGAATATGACAACGAGCTGAGCTACACCGCCTATTATGTGGACGGTGTGGAGATCACCGCAGAGGAAGCAGCCGCCTACGCCAAGGGTGAATATATCGCAATCGGAGCTGAAAGCAGCCTGACGCTGGAGGAACTCAAGGCGGAGCTGGGGCTGACATAAAGGAAGTGGTAAGATGAAACAGGAAAATACAGCATTGACCGCATTCCGGAAATACGGCGATCTCGTACTGCGGACGGCGTACTGCTGTACAGGAAATTACAGCGAGGCGGAGGACATCACACAGGATGTCTTTCTCGCCCTGCATGAAAACCATACCGAATTCCGTGATGAGGAGCATATGAAAGCCTATCTGCTCCGTGCAGCGGTCAACAGGGGAAAGAATTACCGCAAGAGCTGGCGGCAGAATAAGCGTGTGGAAATGGAGGATGTGCCGGAGCTGTCCCATGAGGAGGCAGCCTATCAGGACAGCGGACTCAAGGCACTCGTGCTCTCACTTCCCAAACAGTACGCCGCCGTGCTCTATCTGCATTATTATGAGGGATATACGATCAAGGAAATTGCTGCAATTCTGGGGAAACGAGAGAACACCATTGGTTCCCAGCTCCGACGGGGCAGGGAAAAGCTCAGGCTGGAACTGGAGGGAGAAGCATGACACAGAAGGAATTCCGGAATCTGTTTGATTCCATCCGATGCAGCGAACAATTGACGGAACGCATGGAAACATTGCTCTCCGAAACGCCGGCAGAGGAGTTTGCAGAAACCGTCAGCGGTGTGAGCATCACGCAGAAACGCAGCCGATGGGCAGGAGCCGCCGGACTTGCGGCGTGCCTGATCCTGATCACCGGAGGAATCCTCCTCTTTGTGCAGCAGAGCCGCATGCCCTCCGAACCGCCCATTTCTTCGGAGCAGGAAACCGAGCAGCAGCTTGCAACTTCTTCCACTGTGACGGAGGTCAGAAGCACCGAAACGGAGTATGTGATCCTGACGCAGACACTCGCACACACGACCGCCGCCACCGGTACACCGGAGCCGGAAACGATGACGGAAACGGGCACGGAAACTACCGCAGTGCCGCCGGAAAGTCAGGAGATCGTGATGTCCGACCCGACCATGCCGCCGGAAACACAGCTCACACAGGAGCCTGCCCCCATGCAGCCGACGGAGCCGCCGACCGAACCGCCCACCGGAACCACCACCACGACCGCTGAAACGACCACTACGGAGCAGATCACCGCACCGCAGCTGGAATACGACATCACCATGTTCCCGATCAGTGACCTTGGAGGAATGTCGGAGGACGAGCTTCTGACAATGGGCTATTATTATTTCTATGCTGCGGACAGCTTCAGCAAGCAGGTCATGACCTGTCCCTATCAGATCGACTACATGAACGTGCAGGAGAGGGGATTCGAGGAGAATGGCAGGCTCTGGCTGCCCGTCACGGATGAAACTGTGACCTGTGTTGCGGATGTACAGGAAGATTTTTACAATATCTACACCGCCGACCAGAGCAGCAGCCACATTCCGGACTACTATCGGGATATGGAGGACGGGCTGTATTTCGCAGGAAAAACGCCGGCTGTATTCAAGGAGATGGAGGGCTATTACCTGACAGTGGAGTCCGTGAGCGACACGGAGATCGCCTACATCTGCCATATCAGCATCAAGGGAGTTGTACCGGAGCATCCGTTCCATCTTGTCAGGGAAGCGGACGGCTGGAAGGTAAAGAAATTCACGGATCCGGACACGATTGATGTCTGCGTTGTGCCGAAGGTTGATTAGCTGGGTATACAAAAGCTGAGGACTGCATGGGAGATGCAGTCCTCAGTCTGTCGAAAAACTTCAACAGGTTCAAAGGGCTTTGCCCTTTGGCGGGTGGAGGGTACGCAGTACCCTCCAAACATAGCCCCTCCCCTCGGGGAGGGGTTGGGGTGGGGGCAGTTACAGGATGCCCAACCCTAAGAA
>JAFTQJ010000050.1 GCA_017462785.1 Oscillospiraceae bacterium
TTCTTAGGGTTGGGCATCCTGTAACTGCCCCCACCCCAACCCCTCCCCGAGGGGAGGGGCTATGTTTGGAGGGTACTGCGTACCCTCCACCCGCCAAAGGGCAAAGCCCTTTGAACCTGTTGAAGTTTTTCGACAGACTGAAACGGCGAAAGCCGTTTACTACTATTATACCATATCGAGGCACTTTGTCAACCGTTATTTTCAGAATTCCGAAAAAAACTGAAGCCCCCGCATCCGCAGGGGCTTTGCAGGGGTTACTCAGCTGCTGTGTCCAATGCAGCCGCAGCAGACTCCTCATAATTGGAAAGGATCACTTCTTTAGATTCATTGTAATCATTGCGGAACGTCATGAAGAACAGATCGTCCAGAGTGGTGTCCGCTGCCGTTGCCAGCTCCGCACTGAAATCAAGAGTCTTTGCGGTTTCGTTCAGTACCGTATATGGATCGGAGCCGCCCAGCATGGGGCTTGTATGCTTGCCGGAAGCAATGATGGCTTCCACGGCAGCCTGATGATTCACCATATGACCGCTGTATTCAGAGAATTTCTGCATGGAATCTGCGTCCACTGTGAAATAACGCAGGAACCTTTCTGCTTCGGATGCACTGTTGCAGCTCGGGCTGATGCACAGAATGCCGCTGCCCCAGTAGTATTCCTGCGGACCTGCGGTGATCGCCCAGTTTCCTTCAGTACCGCCGTTCTGTTCGAATATCATTTCCGGTTCAAGACACCATGTAGAATAGAAATAGCCCAAGGTTTCGCCATTCTGACCGATATATGTCCAGTCCGAGGTCCACTGTTCAATGGCAGGATTCACATAGCCGTTCTGGATCCATGTCTGTGCCAGATCAATGAATGCACCCTGCTTTTCCGTGCTCAGAACGCCGTCCCTGAAATTCGGCATGGTAGTTTCACATTTGAATGCATTCCACATGCCGCCGAGTGTTGCCGTCATGGTGATGCTGCCTTCAGTCGCTGCACGCAGCTCTTCCGCTGCCGCTGTGAATCCATCCCAGTCGGAAATGCGTGACTGCATCTCCTCCGGAGAGCTGATGCCAAGATATTCTTCTGCAAGGTCCGTGCGGTAGCAGTATCCGCCCGGTGCAATCAGATACGGAGCACCGCAAAGCTCACCATTCTTGTTGCGGCACATTTCAATCGCATAGCTGTATCCGTTCTCATAGTCCGTATCCGTCAGACCCAGAACGGACAGGGGCACTCCGATCGTTTCATCGTCAATATAAGAACGTACCCAGTCCGATTCAGCGACATACAGATCCACCTGTTCGCCGGAGTTGAGCATGGTCTTGAATGTTTCGGAAGCACCGCCGCCGTTTTGAGCAGGATACAGGAATTGCAGCTGTGCGTCCGGATAATCCTCCAGATAACAGTCGCTCATCTGCATATCCGATTCCGACCATGTCATAATGGTCAGTATGTCGTCCGTATCCGTAATCTCCGGCGGAGCAGGCTCCTCATCGCCGTTGACAAAGGATTTCAGATCGAGTGTGCCGCCTGCTCCGACATATGCTGCATATTGCAGGATCCATGCTGCATCCGCTGCGTCAACATCGTTATCACTGTCAATATCACCGAACAGCTCCGCAGCTGAAACGGGCATTGCAAAGGATGCAGCCGCTGTGGACAGGGCAAGCAGGAATGCCGCCATTTTCTTGAGTTTCATAGTCATTTCCTCCCATTATCTCGTGTTTCTGTTTCTTGCCGGCTTGTCTGCCAGCTTTTACATTATAGCATAGTAAATGGCAATTGTCAATAACATTTACCAAAGAAGTCAATAATTTACACCATCAAGATGATGCTACTCGGACGGATTTTGCAGAAAATGAAAAAAAGTCTTGACAAAAATGCCATTTGGTGCTATACTGTTAATAACAATTGAATTTCCAAACCGTTGAAGCGGAGATAAAGGTCATTATGATTCCACAGAGAGTCCGGATAGCTGAGAGCCGGATGAACCCCAGATGATCAAATGGACCGCCGAGGGCACAGTCAAAGGCAGGAATGCTGAGTATTCTGTGACGTATTGGCATACGTTAGTTGCCGGGGGTATGTTAGTATCCTGCTAAGTGCACAGCGTCCGCTGTGAATCAAGGTGGCACCACGGATAAGTTTTATTCGTCCTTGACAGATAGAGGATATCTTTCTGTCAGGGGCGTGTTTGTTTGTTCCTGACAGGGATAGATTTGGAGGGCAAACGATGGTACTGCTGACAAAACGATGGCGATGCAGGGAAACTGCATGAACGGAAACCGCAAACACACATTCTATGGAGGTATTTTTATGAAGCACAATGGTTATGAATTCGACAATTATTTCAAGAATCATCCGGATATGGATGGATTTTTCGGCAAGTACGGCGGTGCGTATGTATCCGACGAGCTGAAGCGTGCAATGGCTGAGATCACGGAGGCATACTTCACGATCGCAAAGTCCAGCAAGTTCATCGGCGATCTCCGCCGTATCCGCAAGGAATTTCAGGGCAGACCGACACCGGTTTCCCATCTGGAGCGTCTGTCCGGTTCTCTGGGCAATGTGCAGCTCTATGTCAAGCGTGAGGACCTCAACCACACCGGTGCCCACAAGCTGAACCACTGCATGGGCGAGGTGCTGCTTGCCAAGTATATGGGTAAGAAGAAGGTGATCGCTGAAACAGGTGCAGGTCAGCACGGTGTTGCACTGGCAACGGCAGCAGCATATTTTGGTCTGGAATGCGATATTTACATGGGCAGCGTGGACATCAAGAAGCAGGCTCCGAACGTGGCAAGAATGAAGATCCTCGGTGCGAATGTTGTTGAGGTCACACATGGGCTTCAGACGCTCAAGGAGGCTGTGGACGCTGCATTTGAGGCATACACCAAGGAATATAAGGATGCGATCTACTGCATCGGCTCCGTTGTCGGACCGCATCCGTTCCCGATGATGGTGCGTGATTTCCAGAGCGTAGTCGGCATTGAAGCAAGGGAACAGTTCCTTGAAATGACCGGCGAGCTGCCGGATGCAGTTGTTGCCTGCGTGGGCGGCGGTTCCAACGCAATGGGCATGTTCTCCGGCTTCCTCAATGACCCCGTGGACATCTACGGTGTTGAGCCGCTGGGCAGAGGTGAGGTACTCGGTGACCATGCCGCAAGCCTGAAGTACGGCACGGAGGGCATCATGCACGGCTTCAACAGTGTAATGCTCAAGGACGAAAACGGCGAGCCGGCACCGGTTTATTCCGTGGCAAGCGGTCTGGACTATCCTTCCTCGGGTCCTGAGCATGCATACCTGCGTGATCTCGGCAGAGTCAAGTATGACGTTGTGGACGATGAAGAAACGATCGATGCATTCTTCAAGCTGTCCAGAATGGAGGGCATCATCCCTGCGATCGAAAGCTCCCATGCAGTTGCCTTCGGTATGCGTCTTGCAAAGCAGATGGAGCGTGGCTCCATCCTGATCTGTCTGTCCGGCAGAGGCGACAAGGACATGGACTATATCATTGAGAAGTACGGCATCCGCTGAAGCTGAAAAACATCCTCTTGACAAAATCATTTCCCTGTGATACAATAAGAGTGACCGGTAGTTTATGTAAAATCTCTTTCTTGTAAAGAAGAAGCAGCTTGCTGCCCGGTGATCCGGATAGTTCAACATGAGAACATTTTCCTGTCAAGGAAAAAAACTGCGGTGCAACTCCGCAGCCGGATACTTTTGATGAAAGATCCCCCTGCCATCGGCAGGGGGATTTCGTTGTTATGCGGTGAGCTTATGCTTCATCATTGCAAGGTCGAATGCATTCAGAACGCCGTTTTCATCGAGGTCACCGGCTGTCCAGTCAGCAAGTGCTGTGTCCGGTACTGCCAGCAGCCACTTCTGGAGCAGGATCACGTCCAGAACACTGAATTTGCCGTCACCGTTCAGATCAGCCTCCGGCTCCTTCTCGGGCGGTACAGTCACTGTTGTGGTGGTCGTGGTCGGTTCGGCGGTGGTTGTCGTTGTTGTGGTGGTGGTCGTTGTGGTAGTGGTTGTTGTTGTAGTTGTGGTGGTGGTTGTGGTCGTAGTAGTGGTTTCGGTCACTGCATTCCACTTCTGGCAATTGTTGCTGGTCGGCTCCCACTGCTGGACATTGGCACCGCCCTCAACGGACGCATAGCCGACCTCTACCAGACAAGCATCCTTGGATGCGTGGGTGATGATGCTGTAGGAACCATCAAGATTCTTGGAGAAGCGGAACAGCTGTGCACTGTCCTTGTTGGAATAAGCCACAATGTCGATATTGGAGCCGTTTTCACTGCCCTCAGCCTTGAGTGCATAAGCAGGATCCTGATAAGAACGGATCCAGTAGTAATTGCCGGAGCCGAATGCCTTGAGTGTCCACTTCTGACAGTCCGCACCATTCTGTGCCCACTGCTGTACATTGGAATTGTCCTCCATTGCACCGTTGACCACTTCCATCAGCATGCCGGAATTCACATTCTCAAACGCATAGATCACATTCACATCCATTGCACAGCCCGGATCCGTTACCTTTTCAAGGATCCAGTCCTGACAGTTGGCACCGTTGACCTCATACTGCTGGATGTTTGCACCGGACGTGGTGGATGCTGCATCCACCTCAACTGCGGAGCCTTCGCCGGTGATTCTTGTGCGGATCTTGTAGCTGCCGTCACCGTTGGAGGTGAACATGAACTGCTGGTTCGTACCGCCGTTGTACTGGTAAATGTCGATATTGGTACCATTTGCGGTTTTCTTGCCTGCAACGTCCAGTACATAGGTACCGCCGTCACCGACTGCGGAAACGATGTAATAGTAACCGTCACCGGCACTGCAAAGCTTCCAGATGTCATGCACGGAGGTATTGTCAGTGCCCCATTGCTGTACATTTGCACCATTTTCTGCGGCTGCACCGGCTACCTGCATATACAGACCGGAGTTTACATTCTTGATGCGGTATGCGGAGCCTTCTGCGAAGCTTGCAGCAATCGGACCGCTGGGCAGCTCGGTGAAGCCTGCACTCGGGATACCCTTGTTTGCATAACGCAGGTACATCCAGTTGCCGCCGCCGTTCTGTACGCCGCTGTAGCTGGAGCAGTAGGTCTTTGCTGCGGATGCTTCGAGCTTCACATAGCTGTAATTCTTGTTGGGTCTCCAGGAACTTGCCTGAGAATAGCTGGGATTGCTGGAAGTACCCTGACCCTGTACGGTTCTGCTGCAATTGGTGAAGATGGAGCCGGATTCTGCATAGGCACCTGCATAGGTGATGGAATTCCAGTCGCAGATGACGCTGCCGCCGTTCTCATAAACGCAGTTTTCAGCGTAAATATCGCATCCGCTGTGCACGGTGTAGCCCATGCTGAACTTGTTCACATAGTTGTTGAGAGAGTGGAAATAGCCCCATCTCATCAGACCCGGTGCACGGGTGTTGGTATCATAGAACTTGTTGGAAACGAGGGACATGCGGGGGAATCCGTCATAGCCGTTCTTTGCATTGGCATCATCGGACGGATAACCGAGGATCAGACCGTACTTATGACCGCCGAAGGAGCAGTCGGAAACGGTGCAGTAGTCGGCATCATAGCAGCAGGCGAGGAACTTGTCCTCATCCACCTCACCGGTCTTGGGAGCGTAGCCGTAATTGCTGTGACCTGTGAATGTCACATGATCCACCCAGATATTCTGACCGGAGCCGAAATAGCACACGATGGAGTCGTTGTTATTGGATTCTGCATCATGCTGCATATCGAAATTCTTGATGATGATGTTGTCGCCGACACCCTTGCCGGAGCTGGTGCAGAACTGCACATTGAAGAGGGTGTGTGCACCATAGCTGCCGATGATGGTCTTATTGCTGCGGACATAGATTCTGCCGGCAGAGCACATATAGCGTGTGCCGTTCATGTTCAGCTCGGTTACGCTGATATTCTTGTTGACAATAATGGTATAGGGCGTGTCGGATTCTGCGTACTTCTTGAGATCATCAAATGTGGAAACCTCAACCACCTCACCGAACAGACCGCCGATGTCAGCCGCCTTGATGCTGCCGGTGTTGTCATCGAAGCAATAGCCGGCAAAGCCCTGCAAGCCGTCCGCATTGAGCAGCCAGAGCTGATTGTCGGCACCGGTATAGTTTGCCAGTGTCATACCGGAGCTGCCCTGTGTCAGTGCGAGGGAGGAATCGGAGTAGTTGACGATCTTGTAGTACAGACCATTGCCCAGACGGTCGTTTTTCACAGGAACCACATACCAGTGCTGGGACTGTGCGGATTCGCTGCCGTACATGATTACGCTTGCACCTGCGGAAACATTGTAGTTCAGCGGTGTGAGCAGTCTGCCGGACTGCTGGTTGACGAGCTTGAAGTAGGTTCCCTTGGAGTCGGAGCCTACACGGTCAAAACGCCATGTAGGGGAGAGGTCATTGCCGAGAGCCTTCACAGAGAGCGTCGCACCGTCGGTTGTGCCGTTTTCGGTCAGTACCTTGGAATTGTCCTTGGTTGCGATGTTCATGAGCTGTGCCGGATAATCCACGGACGCAGCGGATGCGGAGATCGCCGCATTGCCGAAGCTCATCAGCGGAAGGATCCACGCAATGAGCAGGATGAGGGACAGGACAGCCGCCTGCCGCCGGATGGAAAGGTGTTTCATGTTCATTCAGCCTCCTTAAATGTTGAGAAAAATGGATTTTGCTTCCTTGATTTCATTATACATGAAAAGTTCACAAAAAACAATTACATTTTTGACCTGAAATATTGCATAAAAGGTTTTATTCCTACTAATCCCCTTAACTCGAATAGACAAAAGTCTATTCGAGTGAGTTTGTTGAAAATCCTTGTTAGGTTCAAAGGACGAAGTCCTTTGGCGGGTTGAGGGTACGCAGTACCCTCCAAATATAGCCCCTCCCCTCGGGGAGGGGTTGGGGCTGCGTCCCACGGGGTGGGGAGACGTCACGAAGTGACAGAGGGGACGGCACCGGTGAGGTGGGGGCAGTTACAGAATGCCTAACCTTGAGAAAAAAGACTTTTTTGACAAGCTGACTCGAATAGACAAAA